>DYSM01000072.1 GCA_020718265.1 Draconibacterium orientale
GATTTTATCGTAAGTAACACATTTTCGTGTGTTTAAACCTGCATTTGATAGTTTTATTTACACCAAATTCTGTTTACGGAGTATCAAAGCCTATTTTCTGACGATGAAATTTTTCTCTTTTCCAGTTCGCTCAACTGCTGAAACTGTGTTTTTTAAGTTAAAATTTTTAAATCGAATTAAGAAATTAAAAGATTTATAACTATTTAGTTTTCAATAAAAAATAAAAGTGTTATTTTGCAGTTTAATTTCTAAAACATCTTAAAAATGGTTAATCTGCTTGACAAATCATATCATTTTTCGGATATTTGCGTTGTAAAACATATAAATTTTAAAAGAACAAAGTTATGACTATAAAAAAAGGAATCGCAACAGCCCTAATCGCAACCGCAGGCGGTTTTGCAGCTCTGGGCATCTCGGCAATCTTTAGTCCGAAGTATAACTCATTGTCTGACAATGCAGTAAATCAACCAGTTTACCGGTTCACAAATTCGCAGACTTCCGGTTCTGCGTTAGATTTTACGGTTGCTGCCGAAAAATCGGTTCACGCAGTGGTTCACGTAAAAACCAAAATGGGCGGATACGGCAGCCAACCGACGATGTACGATTTTTTCTTCGGAAATCCGAACGGAACACGCATGTTTCCGTCCGAAGCCTCAGGTTCAGGCGTTATCATTTCGGGCGACGGATACATTGTTACGAACAACCACGTGATTGACAAAGCTACTGAAATTGAAGTTGTTACGAACGACGGCAGAAGTTTCAAAGCCGAACTTATCGGAAAAGACCCGACAACGGACATTGCTTTACTTAAAATTGAAGCTGACGATTTGCCGACAATTTCTTACGGAAATTCCGACGATTTGAAAGTAGGCGAATGGGTGTTGGCTGTCGGCAATCCGTTCAACCTAACGTCCACAGTTACAGCCGGAATCGTGAGCGCAAAAGGCAGAAATTTGAATCTTTTACAAGATAATTATGCCATCGAATCGTTCATTCAAACCGATGCTGCTGTGAATCCGGGAAACAGCGGCGGCGCACTTGTAAACGCGAACGGCGAATTAGTCGGAATTAATACCGCAATTGCCTCACAAACAGGTTCTTATGCAGGATATTCTTTTGCCGTTCCCGTGAGTATTGTGCGCAAAATTGTGGCAGATTTGAGCGAATTTGGAACTGTTCAGCGCGCCATGTTAGGCGTTTCGCTCCGCGAAGTAGATGGAAAATTAGCCGAAGAATTGAATATTGACAAACCGCAAGGTGTTCTCGTACACGCTGTAAACGACGGCAGTTCGGCAGAAGATGCAGGCATTGAAGCTAATGATTTAATCTTGAAAATCAACGATATAGCTGTAAATAAAATACCGCAACTGCAAGAACAAATCAGCAAATATCGTCCGGGCGATAAAATTGAAGTCGAACTCCAAAGAGACGGAAAGTTAAAAAATATTTCTGTAACGCTGAAAAACAGCCTCGGCACCATAAGCTATGTAAACAAAGCCGTAATTGACGTGCTCGGTGCATCGTTCGGCGAAATTGATAAATCTGTTAAACAAAAACTTGGTCTCACAAACGGCGTGCAAGTATCTGAAATCGGAGCAGGAAAATTACTTCGAGCCGGCGTTCAGGAAGGTTTTATCATCCTGAACGTGAATCGAATACGCGTAAACTCTGCCGATGATATACAAAATGTACTTAACAAAAGCAAAGGCGGAATTTACATCGAAGGCATTTATCCCGACGGCACAACCGGATATTACGCTTTCGGAATCGAATAAAATCGTCATTTTTCTACAAATATAGCTCAAAGGACTGCATATTTTTCGTGCAGTCTTTTTTTTACAAAAGAAATGATTATATTTGCAGTGTAATAATGCGTTACGCAACGCAAGAACGCTATAGTTTCGTGTATGATAAACTTAAAAAATGTTAATCTTTTTTAGTTCGTGTAATTTTTCAGAAATTTGTATCGTTTCACAAAGTAAATTCAAAAACCAGTAAAATGATAAATAAAGCAGTAGTTTGGACATTGGCACTAACACTTTCAGCCACAGGACTTTTTGCACAGAGTACTTCAACTAATCGTCTCGGACAAGATTTAAACGCTATCACGACAGGTATCCCGTTCTTGCTGATTGCGCCAGATTCGCGTGCAGGTGCCATGGGCGATGTAGGCGCAGCCACAAGTGCAGACGTAAATTCAATCCATTGGAATCCCGCAAAATATGCGTTTATAGAACAACCGTTGGCACTCAACACTTCGTATATTCCGTGGTTGCGCAATATTGTGGACGATATCAACTTTGCAAATCTTTCGGGCGCATACCGTTTGAATGAAAATCAAACTTTGGCAGCTTCGCTAATGTATTTTTCGCTCGGAAATATCACGTTTACGAACTCACTCGGAACAACCATCGGCAGCCACAAACCGAACGAATTTTCGTTTGATTTTGCGTACGCACTCAAATTGAGCAAAAAAATGTCCGGCGGCGTGGCTTTTCGCTATGCACACTCCAACCTCACGGGCGGATACGCACCTGACGGACAACTTGCAAAACCCGGAAACGCGTATGCCGGCGATATTTCGTTCTTTTATACAAACCCGATTTCATTGAGCGGAAAAAACGCAGATTTAAACTTCGGAGCAGTTGTGTCAAATTTAGGCTCAAAAATATCTTACGGCGACAATTCTTATGAAGAATTTATTCCCGCAAATCTCAGAATTGGAACCGCTCTGAATCTTGAGATAGACAGTTACAATAAAATAATGTTTGCGGTTGATGTCAATAAGTTACTCGTTCCGACGCCGACTGTTACGATTAATGATACCATTTACGGTATAGAATCGGATGGAATTTCGGTACCGACGGCTGTGTTTCAATCGTTTTACGACGCGCCGGGCGGTTTTACCGAAGAACTGCACGAATTGATGTATTCCGTAGGTTTGGAATATTGGTACAACAACCAATTTGCCTTGCGCGGCGGCTACTTTGACGAACATGCAACCAAAGGAAATCGCAAATATTTTACCATGGGTGTCGGTGTAAAACTGAACGTTTTCAGTATTGATTTTGCGTATATGTTGCCGTCTGCGGGAAGACAAAATCCGTTGGCAAACACACTAAGATTCACGCTTGGATTCAATTTTACGGAATAATTTGAGAAAATTTTCAGAAGCAAAAAACGAAGTCAGCATTTGACTTCGTTTTTTTTTATTAATTGCAAGAATCGAATACAATCTTCTGACAACTGTTTGACCACTATTTGACAATTATCTGACTAAAGTTTGAAACCCATAACCAAAATATCGTCAATTTGTTCGCGTTGTCCGCGCCAAGTTTCGTGGCATTCCTTGAGATTTTTGCGCTGTTCCGACATGGGCAGTTTGTGAATTTCCAACAGAATATCCTTAAACCGCTTCGTCATAAATTTACGAGCATGCTCGCCGCCGGTTTGGTCACGGTAGCCGTCGGAAAACATATAAAATACATCATCATTCTGAATTTCAATAGTGTTATTTTTGAATGCGACATAATCCATTCTGTGCAAACCGACAGGCATCGCATCAGCTTTACACTCAATAAGTTCTGAGTTTCTAAAAATATACATTGAATTGTTGGCTCCCGAATATTCAATGAAATTTGTGCCGGGTACGTACACCAAAATTGCCATGTCCATGCCGTCGCTCGGTTGCCCTATTTCGCTGTTTTGGCGCAAAGCACCTTTAATTCCGTCTCGAAGCTCATTTAAAATAAGGTCGGGGCGGGTCGTGTGGTTTTTTATGACAATTTCATTCAAAAATGTATTTCCCAACATGCTCATAAACGCGCCCGGAACGCCGTGTCCCGTGCAATCGGCGACCGCAATAATGATTTTTTTGTCAATTTCTTTTATCCAATAAAAATCGCCGCTGACAATATCTTTTGGTTTGTAATATACAAAAGATTCGGAAATAAGTGATTGAATATGTTGCACAGAAGGCAAAATTGCGTCCTGAATACGCGCCGCGTACTGAATGCTTGATGTGATGTCATGTTTCTGGGCTTCAACCTTTTTCAAAATATTATGCCGTTCCGTAATGTCGTGAATTATTTCAATTGCTCCGCTCGGTCGTCCGTCCGAATCGTGCAATGCGGTTGCTCGCCCGACAACATGGCGTACGTTTCCGTTCAAATCTTTCAAAGAAATTTCTGCCTGCAAAATGTCATTTTCAAATCTTATATGCGGATAATCTTCTGCTACTTTTTCTTTGAACATCATGGCAAAATCGGCAAGAATCGGGCGGCGTTCGCCATAAAACGGCAGTGCATATTCGTAGTTTCCCTTGCCGACCATTTTGCTTGCACTTATGCCTGTTAATTCCTCCATGCCATGATTCCAGAAAGTTACAACAGAATTTTCGTTTATTATAAAAGCCGCGTCGGGCATGGATTCCAGAATGAATTTGATGCGTTGTTCGGAATCAAAAAGCGCATCGCGCTGTGCCTCAATTTCTTCGCGTTGCTGCGAAATTTCTTCGTTTCGCTGCAAAACTTCTTCGTAAGCTTCTTTGAGGTCGTTCGTTCTGTCTTTTACTTTTTGTTCCAAACCCTCATTGGCTTCGCGCAATTGCAGCTCAGCTTTTTTAAGTTTAGAAATATCAGAAATCATTGCAAATGAGCCTTCTATAACACCTTCGTTATACAATGCCGATGCGCTGACAAGGCAGCAGACTTTGTTTCCGTCGGATTGTTTGAGTTGCATTTCAAGCGAACCTTGCTGTAATTTAGCTTTGTAATCTTTCGGGTCGCCCGATACAAATTCGTAAATCGACCGCCCAAGAATATCATTTTTTTTCAGAAGTTTTTTAAATGCGTTGTTTGCGTTCAATATTAAGCCTTGTTTGTTCATTTCAACAAACCCGTCGAGCGATATTTCCAGTATATTGCTCAATTTCCGACTTGTTTGTTTGGTCGAAATATTTGCAAGTTTGGTTTCTTCTGACATATAGAAATGACAGTTTTCGGCACGATTTAAGTTGTTGTGAATAGCAGTTGCCATGCCTTGACATGAATTGTAACCACAAGAGGTACAGTTTTTTATATCCGATTCCGAATATTTGTGCATCTGTTCATAAATCGCCTTGAGTTCATCGGGATTCGGATATGAAAGATTTACATTTTCCCAACGATTTACATAAGTTCTATTATACAAATCTTCTTTCCAAAATCTTGAAATGAGATTTTCAATTGTATATCGAGTTTTCGTTACATCATTTCCGTTTTCAGCTAAATATTTTTGCTTTAATAAAAGGCTGCGCGCATTTACTCGATGTTCAATTTCATCTTGCGGCAAATGTTTTGTAGCAGTCAAAGGTCCGGCGTTGCAGCCAAATTCGCAACTTAGGCAGTCAATAAGCAACGGAGCTTTGCCTTGGTGAATCATACTGGGCAAAGTCCTCAAATAGTTATAAATATTCGGAGTGCCTTCTATTTTTCTGGTTTTATCAGCAATCTCCGGTACCCAGCGTTCCACTGTGCGCAGCAGTCCGCCGGGTGTTGAAAACAGGACGGCGCGTTCGGCAGGCGGATTGTCAAAATCTGTTTCCGGCAACGCATCAATATCTGTATTACTTTCTTTTAAAAAATTTGCAAGTGACTGTATAGCAATATTATAATCGCCTAAACCTGTTTCAATAAATTCACGTTTTTTGGCATTACACGGCGATAAAACTGCAACTTTATGATTTTTGAACTCCGGAAAAAATGTTTTTACCATTTTTATCGTGTGCAACATCGGGCTGTCCACGGGTGCCAAATATTTTATCAATTCGGGCTGATAAAGTTCGATGTACGTTACAATTGCCGCGCAAGGCTGAGCGATGACGGTTTTAACGTCATCGTTGTCCATCACATCAAGATAGGATTTTACCGTCAATTCGGCTCCGAAACTGACATCAAACACGGCATCAATTCCGATTTCTTTAAAAAATGTATTAACTTTCAGAAAATTATTCGGAAAACTTGCCGCCACTGCGGGTGAAACGATTGCAATAATTTTTTGTCCGGAAATGACATCGGACAGAAATATTTTAAAATCATCAATATAATTACGCGCTTCGTGCGTGCAGGCTTCAATACATTTGCCGCAACCAATACACATATCCTGATTTACTGTAACATAATCGCCGCTGCCGTTGTTACAATACTTTACCGGACACGCTGATATACACGCGTGGCAATTCACGCATTTTGCGGAATCAACGTCAATTATTTTTGCAAGTGCCGAGCTGCCCATTTCTTTTAAGCTGTTAAAAAAATGACAAAGATACAACTAAAAATTAACAATGTGAGTGCTGAAATTTATGTTATTAAAGCACTTTTAAGAAAAAAGTAGAGGTAATGTAACCCAAATTTCTATTTTACAAAAATTGATTTTAACATTCCGGATTCGGGATAAAATTCTATTGCCGAGCCTTTTCTAAGTTTCTTTGGAAGCGAGCGTACGACTCCAAACTGATTGAGTTGTGTCTGAATATGTGTCAATTTTTTTTTTTCATACATTACGGCAATATTCACAGTAGCCGGAGTTCTGTATTTTATGCCCGCGGTGTTTGTATATCTCAATGAATCAAATTGTTGCGGTGTTTGAAAAACAAGTTGAACTTCGGCTCCGCTTGTTGTATTGGTTGGTAAAATTCCAAAATTTTCGGAAAATCTAAAAACTGTAAGCGCTGAATCGCCCAATTGGGGAATAACTCGAAATTCGTATTTAATCAAATTTGTTGTTTTATGTCCCGTGAACAGTGCCATGTACTCTTTTTCAAGTTTGTTTAACTCACGAATCATAATTTCCAAAGCTGCACCGTCCGGAATGTGGTCGCCGTCGTTTTCGCCTTTCAGTAGTGCATTGCGGTCATCACGCAAGAGAAAAATAATATCGGCAAGTTCTTGAGCTTGTTTTTCAGGTGTTTTATACACAAAACGTTGTGTAATAACAGGTTCGCGAACAATTACCGAGTCTCTGAAAACCTCTTTGTAGGTTGTGTCATAGGCAGTTTCGCGTACGGAACGCAACGCAAGTTCGGCGTAACTTATTTTGTCCGAATTGGTTTTCAAATTCAATGTGCGCGAATTTGATTCATTAGATTTTGAATAATCCGAAACCGAATTTATTCCCGCAATAAAACCTTGTTCTGTTAAAGAAATTGTGTTTTTTTTATGTAACCCTTTGGTTGTCAATTCATAATATTGAGTGCTGTCCGGTATCGGAACAGTGCTGATTTGTATGTTGGAAATTTGAAAATCTACATCATCGGCGTTTTCGGCATCCACATTTCCAAAGTATTTTCCGGCAAACGCAGCAAACGGTCCTTTGAAGCTGTGAATCTCCGTAACTTCAACATTTACAATAACTTCCGTTTTTGGTAAATTGTAAACAATCCCTTTTTCTGAGTTTTCTGTTGAAGAAATCGGCACGGATTTATACGAAACATTGCACGCTGAACTGTACACAGCTATAATTAAAAGCAGTGTAGTTAATTTATTCATTTTCATAATCTTACTTATTTCCGCCTGATTTTCGTTGATATTCTTCCGGATTTGTTTTGTAATCTTGCGGGTCAATCAAGCGTTTACTTTCTTCGAGCGTTTTTCGATAATTTTCGGCTTCTTTTTCGTTCATTTCGTCTTGATTATCAGCGACTCCCATTTTGTAATTGATAACTGATTTGTTTGCGCCGTCATCGCTGTAATAGGTCCATTTGCCGTCGGTAACATCATCTGCATATTGTCCTTCCGCTTCGACAGAACCGTTTGAATGCCATTTTTGGAATTTGCCTTGCAATTTTCCGTCTTTTACATTTCCGAGCAACATTTTTGTGCCGTCGGCATAATATTTCACCCAAACGCCGTTTTCGACAGCGTTTTCAAACAATTTTTCGTCGTAAACTTTGCCGTTGTCATAGTAAATTACTTGCTTTCCGTGCAATTGTCCATTCACATATTGTTCGGTTTTTACGTGTAGTTCGTTTTCGTAATATTTCCATTCGCCGACTTTATTTTTACCGACATATCTGCCTTCGGCAATTTTTTTTCCAAGCTCATCAAATAACTGAGCATCAGCAGTTTCACCGTCGGTTTGATAGACTAATTTTGCCTGTAAAACGCCGCTTTTGTGGTATCGTTTCATTTCGCCCACAGGTTTATCATCGCGGAACGTAACTTCATAAGCTGTGTTACCGTTGTCGTACACTTTTTTCCAATTTCCTTGTTTTTTACCTTGTGCATCTGTCTGATTCAGTGTGCCTTCGCGCATTTCTTTTACGATTTCTGCATCGGGTCGTCCGGCATCTTCAAACAATTCACGATACTGCATTGTCGTGTCATTGTAAATTTCAGCAAGAAATTTGTAATATGGTTTCGATTTTTCAGGCTTTTTGGCGTAGGTGCGTGTTGCTACTGCGTTTAAAGTGTCTTTGACTTCATTAAATTTTGCAAAATATTCTGCCACATAGACTTCGCCTTTTTCTTTGCCGATGCCTTTTGCAAGCAATTTTGCCGAAGATTTTAGTTGATCTTCATTCATTCCGGTTTTGTAAAGTTCTAAGTATGAAAAACTTTCGAGAAAATAAGGCAGTGCCGGTTTTGCATTTTCGGCAATGTATTTTTCCGACAATTTTATACACTTTTCATACGCGCCGGAGGTGTATGCGCTTTGAATTTTAGCAATTTTTTTGTCCTGTGCAGACAAAGTTCCGCTGAAAATAGCAATTATTGCAAGGAATGCGATGTATGGTTTCATATTTTTGTGTTTTCAAAATAAACATCGAAAGAAACAAAACTTTCCGGATTACGCAAACTTTTTTTGCAATCCGGAAAGTGCGAGCCGCAAGTGCGGAGTTTTGGTTTATGTAGTTTTCTTATTTTTTGTAGAATATTGCATCGTATTCTTGTTTTTCAGGCTCATCTATTTCAATTTGTACGTCATTTTCATAATATGCGAAAAACATGAGTTGGTATTCGTATTTGCCGGTGTAAAATATTTTGTATTCGTATTTTATATTTATACCCTTGTCATCTTTGTAGGAAATGCTGAAAAGATTGTATGAATAACCACCCTCTTCTTTCTCCTCACTTACAGCCCAAGTCCCGCTCTCGCTGCCATCAGCATTGGTTAAGGTATATTTAAAATTTTTTGAAAAAACGGCAGTATATTCTTCTGCATCTTCCCATATCCAAGTTCCTATGAGTTCATTTGCAGAAATCGTATTGTAGTCGTCTTCAATATTTTCATCGTCTGCATCTACAAATCCGATATAAAAACCGGTTGCATCGGACAGAATTTCAAATTCCGTACTTTCGTCCAAATCGTAAAATTCATAATCGTCATTTTGAAAAAATCCGACTGATGTTACCGTCGAAAATGTTGCTTTTTCTGCGGGTTTCAGCACTTTTTTGGTTAATTTGGTTTCGTCCCAATCTTCCGATTCCGGATTATTATTGTCAATATAAATTGTCGCATTTTTGCCGGAATTGTTGCTGATTACGATATTCATTTTTGAATCCGGCGTAACCTCATCCGTTTTTGGCGGATTTCCGCCTTTTGCTTTCGGCAAGCTGTACGCTATCGGAGTCTGACTTTTTATGCCATCTTGTTCCAATTTTTTGCGTTCGCGGTCGGTAATTTTTCGGAATTCGTCTTGAGTTTTTAGTTTTGCATTTTCAAAATTTTCCGTCCAAGTTTCCGATGGATTTTTTAGCAATTTTTCATTAATCAAATAATTTGTGAAATAGCCGCCGGCTTCGTTGTCGCTCCACGCATATTCATTTGGCGATGAAGCAGATAGACTCAAAAAACCGGTTTGTTTCGTGAATAAAGTTCGGTAAACTTCGTCGAAATTGCCGGTTTTCGCGGTATTCATGCTGCGCATACTTCGTGCCATAACGCCGTCCACGGGGTTGCTGCACGCATCGGTTATCAACATTTTGAAACCCGCGCTCATTTTACTGATTTTCCCTTCCAAAACATCGCGATAAAGCACATCTTCATCGCCGCGAAAATAGAGTAGCGTGCGTTTACCTTCTTCCATGCCGCCGTGTCCGCTGAAATAGATGAAAACAATGTCTTCCGGCTTGGTAGTCATTGCGTTAAGTGTTTCATTGAACTTCGCCAACGTTGCACTTGCGCCCTTTAAAACTATTTTTTCAACCTTCACAATGCCGCGCGTATTGAGCACTTCAAGAAAGCGATTTACGGTTGCAAAATCTTTTTTTACGGATTCTGCAATCGCGTTATCTTCCTCATTTACATAGTCATCCACAAAAACGATGAGAGCTTTCATCGTCGGAAGCGTGTTGGTTTCTGTTCCCGAAGTCGATTTTGATTCCGGCGTCGCAGAAGAGCTGCAACTCGCTACGGGTGTGGCAAATAGAAGAATCGTATAAACAAAAGTAGAAAACACTGATTTCATATTTTTGTAAATTTAATTTTGAAGATTTTGTATTAGAAAACGAAATTTTGAAAATAAAAGTGTTGATTTACTTTTGTTTAATCCACTTCACTGTTGAAATAGCATTTTTTGGCGTGTTCCAAATATCGCCCCAAAGTCGGATGGAAACCTCAAAATTTCCGTCCGATTGTAGAACTGCCCCGTGCACGCCGCGGTCGTAAACCTGCCCGGATTTGTCGTATTTGAACACAGTCATCAGCGTTTTTTTGCCGTCTTTTGCATACAAAATGCCGACACCGCTCCAACCTTCGTTTGTCGAGATTTTGTAATTATCACCGTCTATCTTACTGATTGTGATTACATTAGAATTTTTGCCGTTCACATAATACATTCCGGAAATATCTTGGGCAAATATCTGTAATGAAATAAAAAAGAAAATAACTGTAAGTAATTGTTTCATAATCGATTATGTTAAAAAGTTTATGTAAGAAAACTCATATTTCATTGAAATTCTTAAAAGAAATAAAATGACAACTTAATGACAATTGAATGACTTTACATTTTACTTGAAAAATGACGATAGTCTGAACAATATCAAATATTTACACGAATTGTTACAAATACAAATATTATTCTGCAATGATAACTTTTGCGCCAATTTGTGCAAATTCCTTGACAAGTGCTTCTGCCTGAACCTTAGTCAAATTCGATTCAAAATACGCAGGCGCAGCATCCACGACATCTTTAGATTCCTTTAAACCGAGCGGTGTATTTTCTACCATAATTTTAATGACTTCGAGCTTTTTGTTCCCTGCCGAAATAAGTTGAAATTTTGCCATAATTTTTGTTATTTATTTGATTGTATGAAAGTTATAACCACAATTTCCGTCGCCTAAACAGACGCACAGGTGGTGTAACTGTTCCGATTCCCGAAGTTGTGTATTGAGCAAAATTATCGAATTTTTTGAATCCGTAACAATATTTTTGTCCATATTTTGACGGAACCAGCGGCGACCACAAGCCAAAAAGTGAAACCTGCCCGCCGAATGTCAGAAACAAAAACTATATTTGAGTTCAGTATAAAAAGTCATAAAGTTGAAAGTTTGTAAAGTTA
>DYSM01000456.1 GCA_020718265.1 Draconibacterium orientale
CAAACTTGAAAGGGCAAATGCCGAACGCGACCGTTTAGCAAAATTGGAAGCCGAAGCAAAAGCGGAAAAAGCTGTTTTACAAAGTGAAGTTTTGAAACTATACTTTGTAGAAAAGAAATCTGTTGAGGAAATTTCAGAAAAATTAGAAATCACAACTCAATTGGTTCGTAAATTTCTCGACAGATAAAAAAAAAGGATGACTAATGCCATCCTTTTCTTTGATAAATTCAAAATCTAATGTCCACCGCCTTCGGGCATCAAGAATTGGTTTCCGGTTTCTTTGACCACGCGTTTGCGCCAATCGGGACTGTAACCCGGCGAACTCATGTGCGGATTTTGTTGTCCGGGGTTGGGCTTTTTGAGGTTTCCGTCCATGTATTTCATAAACAAATATTGGTAAAAATCTTTCCACTGATAGGTCAGCATATCTGCTGTGTTTACGGAAAAATCGGTAACAAATTCGCGTGCATAGTCCTTGTTTTCTTTGTACAATACTTTCGCACCTGCGTCAATAGCAGCAACTTGCGCAATGTATTTTGCTTCCAAAGCATGTTGTAACGAATCAATTTCGGGGTGAATCAAATTGTAGCGCATGTATGCGAAGTTTGTAACTTGATTGAATGCCCAGAACGCCGAATTGTCCGACCATTCCATCATCGCGCCGTTGCCTTTTGCCATAGTTTTCGGAATGCGTGTGCTTGCACTGTAAATCGGAGTGTAAACTGTACTTGAAGCATCGTCCACGCCGAACCAAAGAATGCTGCCGATTTCGTTTGGCATATCTTCGCGAAGTTGCGAAACGAACGAAAATCCGGTTTGTTGAGTAGCCGTAACACGCTCATTACAATAGTGTTTGCCTTCCGATTCCCACGTGAGCGGTCGCCAACGGTATGGCAACGCAAATTCGCCTGCGCCGGCATCTTTTGCCATGTCAAGCTCGGTGCCTTCGAGGTGGTCTCGCATGAAATCCATCATATCTTGCACGGAAATTTTTCGATTTGGCTTGATATACAGCGGCATACGATTTGTAGCATAGCCGTTCGGATTTGCACGTCCGTCTTCAAACGCCGATTCGTGTTTCACGTCTCCTTTGGCATAGTTCCAATATTTGCCCATCGTGTTGTCCACTTTGTTGAACATGCTCCAGACACGAATTTCGCAAAAACGTGCGCCGCTGAAATCCACCGGTGCATACGTGTCGGAGAAGCTGAATTCTTTGTCTTCGCCTGTGTACCAACCTTTTGCACGAGCAAACGAAACAACATCAGAAGCAAACAATACATCTTTTTTGTCTTTTTGGTCAAACGTTGTGATGCGCGCTTGGTTGGCGTGTCCGCTCACGTAACCGTCCGGAATTTTTACGGCAACCCACACGGCACCTTTTTCGCCTTCGCCCTTGCCAATCATTTCCATAATCCAAACCTCCTCAGAATCAGCTATTGAGAACGATTCGCCCGAACTATAATACCCAAATTCATTTGCAAGGTCGGTCATCACTTTTATGGCTTCGCGGGCAGTTTTGGAACGCTGTAATGCAATGTAAATCAGACTTCCGTAGTCCATAATCGCGCCTTTTTGACTTCCGAGTTCTTCTCGTCCGCCGTAGGTTGTTTCGCCTATGGAAACTTGATATTCGTTGATATTTCCCACAACCGAGTATGTATGAGCGACTTGCGGAATTTGTCCGAGATACGTTCCCGTGTCCCATTCATATACCGAAAGCATGGTTCCGGGCGCATAATCCATAGCGGGCCAATGATAAAGCTCGCCGTAAAGCACGTGAGAATCGGCGGCATAACTTATCATTATCGAGCCGTCGGCAGATGCGCCGCGCGTGATGAGGTAGTTCGTACACGCATTTGAAAATTGATTTGCCTGCAACAAAACCGCAAGCAGAATGAGAGAAATTGATTTACGCATATTTTTTTGAAATTTGAAATGTGAAATGTGAAATGTGAAATTTGAAATGTGTGTAAAAATAGAAAAAAAAATCATTAATTTTGAAGAATATTTGAGTCCGGTCTAAAAAGCCTGTTTTATTTTAGCTAAACAATCTATATGC
>DYSM01000457.1 GCA_020718265.1 Draconibacterium orientale
GTGCCTGAGTTTCTGTTGCTGCCCCAAACACGAATGCAAAAACGAACAGTATTCCGAAAAATTTTATTATGGTATTCATGAGTTCAGTATAAAAAGTCATAAAGTTGAAAGTTTGTAAAGTTAAATTACTGATAATAAGCAATTTACTTAAATTATAAAATATTTTCAAAAACACTGATAATCAAGCATATAGATTGTATAGCTAAAATAAAACAGGCTTTTAGACCGGACTCATTCATGTATTTCAAATTTTGAATATTGTCGGTTTCAGTATCCGAAATCTGAATGCAAATATTATGCAAAAATTGTTTTATAGCCGATTTTGTTTTTTCTTAAACTACTTAATATGTTGTGTTTCAACGATAACGGCAATTGCAGTTTTATATTTATCCGTAGCTTTGAAATCAATGCTTGTCGGACTAAAGTTTGCATTTTCAGGTTTCACAACGCGTGTGTCGAGAGCTGCGTAAACGCGGTCTTTAAACGAACCGCTGCCGGCTTTTACTTTTTGTTGAATTGCTTGAATATCAAGTGGTTCTGCCGAATAAATCAGACACAAATAATCTGTTCCTTCGGTATTATCCACCAAAATAAAATTATCTTCGTCGGGCAATGCTACTTCGTTTTCGGAATAAGTTAAGGCTGCGCTCACATCGGCACGATGCGGAAAAACAGGAAAAATATCGTTCGTGGCATCCGTTCCGAACGCATAAACGTAAGCCGGCTCCATATTTTTGATGTATAAACGGAATTTTTCGCCCGATTTAAACGGTTTGTTCATTTTGTAAACGCCGTTTGCGTATTTCACACCCGGCTCAGAGCCGTCGGCAAGGCGAAATTTTAGACTTCCTGCAAAACTTTTTTCGGCATTTACGGTTCCTTTGAAACCAATCATTTCGTAAGCGTATTTTACAAAATTGGCGTAATCGGCATATTTTATCCACACATAACCGCCGTTGCCCCATTCGGAACCCCAGCTGTTTTGAATCTCAAATGCACCGCCGAATTTGTCGTCATCGTAACCGATAACGCACATGGCATGTCCGCCGAAATCTGTTGTTGTTTCCGTCGGAGTCCACAGTGAATCAACATAATAGAACGAATCCGGCGTGTTCATTCCGATTAAAACCGGATTGCTTTGCGAGATACTTTTTTTTGTCGAAGAAATTTTGAATTTGCGGTCATCATACAAACCGAAAACAGAGGCGTAATCGGTAATTTTATATTTTCCGGCACTCAAGTAAACGGTTGAAGGAATGGAAGTTGGGCAATTTACTTCGGTCATTTCGGTGTATTTTGGCACTCCGGTATTTTTGACCAATTCCAAAGCCTCCGAAATCGAAGAGCCTTCTTTGCAACCTGTATCGCCGGCGTCTTTTATGTGTTTGTAAATAAATCCGGGCGAAAATGTGTTTTGCGTGGAAAGCTCTCGGTCGGTACGCCCGATTTTCATGGATTCCAAAATAGTCATGCCCGCGTACGCCGTTGCCCAAGCTGTGCACGTACCGTAACTGCCCTGACTTTTGGGATACGGCGCATATTGTTTCATGCTGTAATAACTTGGCAATGTGGTATATAGCTCACGTGTCAGTGTTGCTTTTACAGGAATTTTTTTATAGGCTTCATCGTCAAAAACTAAACCTCTGCCGGGCGTTTGAGCGAACATTGAGCCAAAAATAGTTATGAATATGAGCGAAAGAACGGATGTTTTCATATTTTTTTTAATTTGAAAATTTGAAAATTCGGTAATTTGAGAATTTCAAAATCGAATAATTCTGTTACTTATCAATTAATGAGTTCAGTATAAAAAGTCATAAAGTTGAAAGTTTGTAAAGTTAAATTACTGATAATAAGCAATTTACTTAAATTATAAAATATTTTCAAAAACACTGATAATCAGGCATATAGATTGTTTCGCTAAAATAAAACAGGCTTTTTAGACCGGACTCATTAATTAGTGCTTGTAAGAAAACTCATAACACATAGAAATACTTAATATTATAGAAATACTGAAAACTCCGAAGATTTATTTTAATGTTAAATACTTTTTTTTTACAAAC
>DYSM01000458.1 GCA_020718265.1 Draconibacterium orientale
GGCTGTCAATGATTATATTGGGATTTGTTTCAGGTTGTAAGTTGTTGGCTGTCAATCTTTCACGAATGGTTTTCGGGTCTTGGGTGTCTAATACTAACAAAACCTCGTTTTCTTTAAATTTTGCATTGCTTTGGCTGAAAAAATCCAGAAGAAACTCGGTGACTCCGCCGCAGGTAAAGCCTGTGATTTGGAATACAACAGTGTAATTCTCAGCATTCGGCTTTACGTTTTCTTTGATGTATTTAGTTACTGTTTGAGGCACTTGCGGCTTACCTTTTGTTTGTTTGGCTTTTAATTGAGCAATGAGTTCTTGGTTTGTGCCGGGACGGAAGGTCATTTTGTAAAATTCTATTCTGACGTAACTTGTATCAGTTGCTTTCACGGTTTGTATAATATAATCATCTGAAAAATAGACTGTTCCAAGCTTTGGTTCAGGCATAAATCCTTCTGCGATAAGATTCAGGTTACTATCTGCAATTTGTACCGAAAACTCATCGTTTTTATATCCCTTGGGATTTCGTATCAGCCTGAAGTATTGCTTTGTGTGTGGATTGTATTGAAGTGCATAATATGTAGGATGAGGCATGTTGGTATCGTATCCTTTGGGGATGGATTTTTCATCCGGAAATGAAAAAATGGTGTCGAAAACGGACGATTTAAGCGCAAATGTGTCAATCCGACCTCCATCAATGTTATATTTCAGGATTTTCGGTGTGTGTTTAAATGAAACTAAGAACGCATTTTTCGAGTCTGTTTGCGTAGTAAAGAAAACACCGTTATACCTGCCCAAAAATGTCTTTCCGATTTCAAAATCGGGGTAAACTATCGGCGGTGACGTATTTTCGCCGGTTTTCAAATTCATAATTCCGACAATAGGCAAGTCGTTTCCGAAAAACGGGTCGCCGAAAAATTTCATGTTTCGCCATAAATGTATGACTAATTTATCTCCAATCAATACAGGAGAGCTAAAACTCGTAACCCATCCTGCTGCCAAATCATTGTTGATATATTCAGGGTTCTCAATACTTTTAACCGGTAAGTCTTTCAGGCTGAGATATTTCCACACCTCGCCTTTATCGTTTGCCCAAAAGAATGTGCTGTCGTGAAAATTATCTTTGTAAGAGGCGTTGTTCAAGATTAAAATGGAATCACGGCTAAAATACTTATATCCAAGTATGTATGTTATTGCTGTATCAAATACAACGATTTTACTTCGGTCTGTTTTAAGATTATAAAAATACAGCCTGTAATCGTCAAGGTCGTAACCTGTTACCACTGTACCTGTATCAGTCACTTGGAAATCTATTACCGAAAGTCGGTGTTTCGGGAACGAATCAACTGCTGCAAGTGTAAATTCCGGAATATTGATTGGAATTGTTTTTTCTACGAAGCTGAAATTTGTCTGTTTTTGATGCGTGCAAGCACCGAGCGTCAAAGTAAAGAGCCAAGCGGAAACAATTAAACGTGTAACTTTAGTCATCTTTTGAGGTATATTAACAAACACCCTTGTCTGTTGTATTTACAAGGGTGTTTTGTTCGTAAAAAAACATGGGTTAATCCCATTTCCAAGTCATCCTTCCGTTAAATAGTGTCATGCAGTTCAATGCATCTAACTGACAACTCCATCGAGTTGCCAAAGCCGGATCCGGATTATTGTAAAAAACCGTTCCTCTTCTTATCAGATATCCGGATGCAGTTACTTCGGTGAATTGTTCTTCAGTCGGTTTTGTTGTAAACAACCAAGATTCCGGTTCTGTGCCTTTTTCTGTACTTCCGAGAATAAACAAAGTACCTGTCAGTCCGGTTACAGAGTCTGTGTAGTTCGGTATTTCCGTAACAAGTTCTTTGTCAGCACGTAAAGAATTCATCATCTCCTCGTTGGTAACTCCTTGAATTTCGGATTCTTCGGTCATAATTTCGGTGCTTTCTTTGCTGCAACTTGTAACGGCGAGCAACGCCCCGCCAAGCAACGCAAAGGTTGCGGTTCTTAAAAAACTTTTAATTTTCATGTTTGTAAAAATAATTGCGTTAAAAATAATGTTAATTTCTCAACCGGTT
>DYSM01000459.1 GCA_020718265.1 Draconibacterium orientale
TCGTAAGTCGGCTGTTGTCGGGGGGAAGCGCAACACGTTCGACTTACGATTTTTTACAAAAATACTAAAAAATTTAAAAATTCCTAAAAAAAAAGTGCGGTGTATTGAATTTATGTTTAAATTTATACGTTTTTTTTAAATAAATAAATTTCAGAATTATGAGAAAAATTTATCTCTTTTTAGCAGGCTTACTTGCCTTTGGTGCAGCATCCGCACAAGTAAATGTAACATTTAATGTGGACATTTCCGCAACGCCTCCGACAGGTATAATCTATTTGACAGGAAGTTTAGCCACACCATCTTGGTCAGCTCCCGGAACTGATGGTTCTATTACCATGACTGATGCAAATGCAGACAACGTGTTTACAGCAACCGTAAGTCTTGTCGCAGGTAATTACGAATACAAATTCTTCCAAGGAGCAGGCTGGACAGGCGGCGAATGGGAAGGCAAAGCAAACCGAACACTTACAGTGGGAACAACTAACATGACAGTAAATTGCGTTTGGGGCGATGCAGACCAAAGCGAAACCGTTTTGGGTGTTGATCGTTTAAGTTCGGAAGGCGGAATTTACCCGAATCCGTCAAAAGGTATTTTTAACTTGCCGGAAACTGCGGATTTTCAAGTTATGGACATTACCGGAAAAACCATTTTGAACGGAAAAGGCACTCAGTTCAACCTTACGAACCAAACGAACGGCGTGTATTTTGTAAAAGTTACAACGAATACGTTTACCGCAGTTCGTAAAATTATCAAAAACTAAACTCGTCAATCAGAAGGAGTCTTGAAAGCGCAGAACCGCAAATTCTGCGCTTTTTTTTGTTTTGTTATCAAAAAACTGCAAACCTTCGGAATCTAATTTGTAACTTTGCAATCATTTCTAAACTTTTCAAACATGAAAACAATCATAGCAACCGCTGCACTCATTTTCGGGACACTTTTTATGCTTACAGCTCAGGAACTTGTGGACATCAAGGGCACAAGTACCTGCGAACAGGCATTGGACATTTCGCGCTTCAAACGGTTTGGACCGACTACGCCGCCTGCGAAATTCGGAAACGAAAACACCCTTAATTTCGAACGTGCAAAGCACCCGACCTGGTATAAATTCACAGTTGTGGAAAACGGCGCGCTCACGTTTGATATTATTCCGACCAATCCGTCTGATAATTACGACTTTATGTTGTTTAAGGCAGAAGATAATTTCTGCGAAAAATACAAAAACGGACAAGTAAACCCAATCCGTGCAATGTACGGGGCATGCGACTCTAAACGCTTCGGCTACACCGGCTTATCTTATGACGCCGATGAAAAATCGTTCCAAAGACCACTTGATATTTCAAAGGGTGAAACCTTTTATTTGGCGTTGAACAACGAATACGAAGGCGGTGCCGGGCACACGGTTGCAATCAACATTCTGAAAACATTTACAGTAAAAGGCACCGTAAATAATTTGAAAACCGAAAATCCGGTTCGCGCCCAACTCACTTGGTCCACCATGTACACAAATGACATTGTTATCAATGAGTTAGCTGAGAAAAAAGGCGATTTTGCCATGAAAATTGCCTTGAACAACAATTCAAATACTTTCCCGAAATACGAATTTACGGCTTATGCTGAAAATTATTTTCCCGACATCAAAATATTTTCTACAACAGAATCCAATGAGCTTGAAAATCAACAGGTTAGTTTCAACTTAAATAAAATTAAAAAAGGAACGAACAACGATGTTTTAGGCATTATTTATTTTGAACCGAACGAACACACAATCGTATCAGAATCCAATATTGTAATGCGTAAACTATTGCTAACCATGCAATTGAATCCAAAAATAGAAATTCTTTTGGAAGGACACACCAACGGCTTATATCCGAGCACGGAAGTGGACATGGTGCTGTCCGAAAATCGTTCAAAAACCGTAAAAAAATATTTAACAGACAACGGCATTGCCCCCGAGCGCATCGAAGTGCGCGGCTTGGGCAGCGAACACGAGGTCTATCCCACGCCGCGCACCGAAGAAGAAGAAGGGTTTAATCGCAGAGTTGAAGTTAATTTTGTG
>DYSM01000073.1 GCA_020718265.1 Draconibacterium orientale
TTGATACATTTTAACGGTGATAAGTTTTTAGGTCCGTATAAAGATGAAAAATGAACGTAGTTTGAAGCCTGCGGTATTTTTTTTTGAAACTTGTAAAAATTTTAGGAATGAAAATTAATAAAATAGCAAATCTCACTTTTTTGTTCTTTTTAGGAGCGTTCTTTTATACAGCCTGCAGGCAAGATATAGTGATAACAGATTCAAATGCAAAACTTTCATTTTCGAATGATTCTGTTAAATTCGACACTGTTTTTTCGAGTATCGGAACCGCGACTTTGGGTTTTAAGGTTTACAATCATAACAATGGTGCTGTAAATATTTCATCGGTGCGCCTTTCAAAAAGCAGCGCATCCAATTTCAGAATCAACGTAAACGGCGTTTCCGGAGCTGAATTTTCCGACATCGAACTTGCCGAAGGCGACAGTATTTATGTGTTTGTGGAAGCAACCATCGACCCCGGCCGAGATGAAATGATTGAGGAGGACGCAGTCGAATTTGTTACAAATGGAAACACGCAACACGTTCATTTACAGGCTTATGGGCAAGATGTTTACATTGTGCGCGACTCGGTGTTGCAGTCTGTAACATGGAAAAATGACAAGCCTTATTTAATTTTTGACACACTTGTGGTTGATATTGATGAGACTTTGCGTCTCGAAGCCGGCGCGCATTTGCACTTTCATCGAGGTTCTCAATTGCTGGTTTTGGGCACACTAATTTCCGAAGGTACAACCGATGAACCTGTAATTTTGGAAGGCGACCGCCTCGAAGATATGTATTTCGATGTGCCCGGACAGTGGGAAGGCGTATGGCTGACAAAATTTAGCAAAGAGAACTATTTGAGAAATACGCACATTTTGAATGCAAATATTGGACTTTGGACAGATTCCGTGCAGAACGAATACGCCAAAGTTATCCTACACAATTGCGTTATCGCGCATCACAGTCTCTATGGAGTTTGGGGCAATATGAGCAATGTTGAAGCCTTCGGCACTGAAATTTCCGACTGCGGAATTTCAAACGTAATGCTCACACGCGGCGGAAGTTACGGATTTTTTCATTGCACTGTTGCAAACTATTTTTCGCACGCCGTACGTCGAAGCTCAGCTGTGTATTTGAAGAATTATTTGGAATATAACGGCACAGCGTACATTACACCGTTTAGCCGCGTTTATTTTGGCAATTCTATTATTTGGGGTAACAAAGATACCGAAATTGGAATAGACTTGCTTGCCGACGACCAAGTTTCAAATCCGTATATTTTTGAGAATACGATGCTGAAAATTCATAAAGACGCGCTTATAAACACCTCTGATGAAGCGCATTACAAAAACATTTTACTAAATATCGACCCGAAATTCAAAAAATATTCCGAATACGATTTTAGTTTAGATACGCTTTCCGTAGCCAAAGACACCGCAAATATTGAAATTTACAACTTATTTCCCGATTTTTTAAACTTTGATATTCTGAATACCAACAGATTAGGAGACTCAAAACCTGATTTAGGAGCGTACGAGCGCGTTGAAAAATAAATCTAATGACTGTCAATGCCGTGAATCATGCGCATGGCGTGCTCAACGGTAGGCAGAATTTCGTCCAGATATTCTTTTACGGCTTTCGGACTGCCGGGCATGGTGTAAATCAACGAATTAGCGATAATTCCGGCAACCGAACGGCTCAGAATCGCGCCCGGGTTTTGCATTCCGTATTTTACGCGAATAAGTTCCATAATTCCGGGTATTTCTTTGTCTAACAGCGGTTTAACCACATCGGGCGTAATGTCGCGCGGACCAATTCCGGTGCCGCCGGTTGTAAAAATAAGGTCAAAATTTTGTGAAACTGCAGCTGAAATTTCTTGTTTTAAAAGCTCAGTTTCATCCGGAATTACCTGATAATCAAACGAAAACTGTCTCTTCGCCTTATCAAAAAATTGCGCCGCATAGCCTTTTATGAACGGTCCGCTTTTGTCGGCATATTCGCCTCGACTTGCGCGGTCGCTCAGTGTTATTATTTTGATTTTCAGTATTTTAGGCTGATATTTTAATTCACCACCTGCTTTCAGCTCGCCGCCACGAATCACTTTTACGAAAATACCTTCTTTGGGCATGACACAATTTCCGACTTCCTGATAAATAGCGCAATTATCGCCGTGACATTTTTTGCCGATTTGAGTAACCATAAGTTCCATATTATCAGAAACAAAACGGTCAAATGGTTTACACAAATGAATCTCGATACCGCGCGTTGTGATATTTTCGGCAAATTCGCCGGGCATAAATTTGCGGTCTGCATCTTTTGAAAATTTCAAAATACTTTCTTCCGCCAACATGCTTACTTGGCGGTGCCACGTGCCCGAATGTGCATCGGCGGCAATGCCGATTGCTGAGAGTTCAACTTTTTCAACGGGCTTTTTTACGGTTCCTTTTTTTTCGGAAATATTTACTGATGTTACAACAAGTGTTTGCATTTTTGCTTAAATTTTTGTTTTCTCAATTAATCGAATATTTTCTATAACCATTTCTTTATCAGCAGCTTTGCACATGTCATATACTGTCAAAAGTGCAATTTGAACTGCCGTTAGTGCTTCCATTTCGATGCCGGTTTTACCGATACATTTTAGTTCGGAGCGTACGGAAACGCCCGAGTCTGTGAGTTCAGTTTTTACCGAAATTTTGGAAATTTGCAACGGATGGCACAGCGGAATAAGGTCGCTTGTGCGTTTTGCGCCCTGAATTCCGGCAATTTCTGCAACTGTGAGCACTTCGCCTTTTTTCATTAAATTGGCTCGAATAAGTTGCACGGTTTCCGGTTGCAAACGTATAAAACCTTCGGCAATTGCCGTGCGTACTTGGTCGGGCTTAGCGGATACATCCACCATGTTTGCTTTGCCGTTGGAGTCTATATGACTGAGTTTCATTTATTTAAAATTTTTCTAAAGTTATTGTTACAAAATCATTCACGTTAATTGTATTAGCTTGTTCGTTGGAAACTTCTGCTAAAATGTCCGTGTCATCGGAACGCAACGTAACCAAGTTCCGTTCTATTTTGATAACTTTACCGACAATTTTTTGACTAGAATCTGATAGATTTTTATTAAAAATATCCTTCGGTTTTCCTTGGTTTTGAATTTTACCGTCATCTATAACATAAACAAAATCAGAGAGTTTCGTAACTTCTTCCACATCGTGGCTGACTAAGAGTGTTGTGGCTTTGAAATTTTTATGCGCTAAAAATATTTCGTCTTGCAAAATTAGTCGAGTTTCAAAATCCAATGCAGAAAGAGGCTCGTCTAACAATAAAATTTGCGGTTTTCGGGCAAACGCGCGTGCTACGGCAAGTCGTTGCTGTTGTCCGCCCGACAATTTTGCAGGTTTCCTGTTGCATAAACCTTTGAGATGAAAAACATCCAAAAGTGCTGATACATCGAGCTTTGAGATTGTCGGTTGCGCAAACAAAAGATGCTCTTTCACGGTCATGTTCGGAAAAAGTGCGTAATCCTGAAACACAAAACCGATATTTCGCCGTTGTGGTTTGAGATTTATCTTAGCTTTACTGTCGAACCAAATTTCATCATTCACTTTAATCGTTCCGGAATCCGGATAGGTTAAGCCGGCAATCATTCGTAAAATAGTAGTTTTCCCGACACCGGATTTTCCGAATACGGTAACAAACTCATGTTCAGGTATTTGAATGTCAATCTCCAACATCTTATTTCCTTCGGACGTATGAATTTTCTTGCGAACTTGAATTTCAATTAAAAACTTCTCCATTTTGCGTATTCTCTGTTAATTCCGTACACTAAAAGAAGTATTAAAAAGCTGAAAATCAGCAACCAAACAGCGTATTGATTTGCGACTTCAAAATTCAAAGCCTGAACTTCGTCGTAAACGGCGATAGACGCAACTCGTGTTTCTTCCGGTATATTCCCGCCTATCATCAAAATTACGCCGAACTCACCCAAGGTGTGCGCAAAGGTGAGACAAATGCCCGTAAGTAATGCCGGTTTTATGTTGGGTATCAGGACTTTAAACAAAGTTTTTAAGCGCGATTTTCCAAGCGTGTAAGCAGCTTCTTTCAACGATACCGGCAAATTATTGAATCCGGTTTGCACGGAATTGACCATAAACGGAAGGTTGAAAATTACCGACCCAACCAAAATTCCGGAAAACGAAAAGGCAAGTCGGATATCGAAATTCTGTTCCAAAAATCCGCCAAACCAATGTGTTGGGCTAAACAACAAAAGCAAATAAAAGCCTAAAACCGAAGGCGGTAAAACCAAAGGCATACTCACAAGTGCTTGAAATACAGGCTTAATTTTGAGTTTTGAATACGCAAGAAAATAGCCGACCGGAATTCCGATAACGATGAGCAGCAACGTTGTGAGCGTTGCCAACTTGATTGATAATGTGAATGTTGCAAAGAATGCTGAATCCATTTCTATTTTTCGTTCGGCAGTTTAAAACCGTATTTTCGGAATATTTTTCTGGCTTGCTCTGTTTCAATGAAAGTCGTAAACTTCGCAGCTTCTGCTTTTGAGTCCGAATTTTTCAGAACAACATAGGCTTGTCCCAATGTTGAGTAACTTTTTTGGTCGATTAGAACATACGTTCCGTTTTTTTGCATTTCGGGAGATAGTGCCAATGAAAGTGCAATTATTCCGACTTCGGCATTGCCCGACAGCACAAATTGCGCGGCTTGCGAAATATTCTCACCTTCAACAAGTTTAGACTTTACTTGATTATAAAGTTTGTAAAATTTTAAACATTCAACTGCACGTTTTCCGTAAGGTGCGTGGTTCGGACTTGCAATTGCAATCTTTTTGATTGTAGAATTTTTTAGCATATTTATACCGTCAGACATCTCAAAAGTTGAAGACCAGAGTACTAAAAATCCGATAGCGTAAAGTTTTGGTTCATTGGTTGTAAGCTTCAAACTGTCCAATTTTTTCGGATACATAATATCTGCTGAGAAAAATAAATCGAACGGCGCACTGCTCACAATTTGCTGGTACAATTTGCCGGAAGAACCGTAAATGACCTCAATTTTTATGTCGGGATTTGTTTTTGAAAATTCGGTTTTAAGTTCGTCCAACGCATAGCGCAAATCTGCTGCGGCAGCAATAGTCAGGGTTTGTGCAAAAGCACCACTTCCAAATAAGAAGCTAATTATCAAGCTAATAACAATTTTCTTTATCATATTTTTGTGGTTTAAAAATTATCCGCCGATGCTGTAAAATTTGCCGGAATTATTTTTCGAGCCGGCTTTTGGTTTTTCGTAAATGGCTGTCTCAAAGGCTGTTTCTATGTCAGTAGTTTTTACATTGAATGCTTTTTCGTCGAACAAGCAAGGCTTGAAATTTCCGTCGGCGGTCAAGCGCATTCGGTTGCAGGTTTTGCAATTTCCGCCTTCTCCGCCTTCCACGATTGAAAATTCGCCGGAAGCCAAATCCATTTGATGTATGTATCTGATTTCAAGATTGTTATTTTTGCAAAATTCTGTAACTTCGAGCGCATCTTTTTCGTTTCGATGTTTAAATACAACACAATTAATCTTTATCGGAAAAAGTTCGGCTACGCGTGCAGCTTCAATTCCGGCAAAAACTTTTGAAATATCGCCGCCGCGCGTAATTTCCGCGTAACGTTTGGGCGACATGGTGTCCAAACTGATATTAATGCGTTGTAAACCGGCTTGTTTCAAGGGTTTAGCAAATTCCGAAAGCAAAATTCCGTTCGTGGTCATTGCCAAATCGGTAATTTCCGGAATGGACGCAATCATACGAACTAAATCTGTAATTCCTTTACGAACAAGAGGTTCGCCGCCGGTTAACCGAACTTTTGTAACACCTTTCGATGCCGCTATTTTTACAGTTTCGTAAATGTCTTCCAAACTCAAAATATCCTCGTGGCGCATGAGTTCAATGCCATCCGCAGGCATACAATATGTGCAACGCAAATTGCAGCGATCGGTTACGGAGACACGCAAATAAGTTATATCTCTTTTAAATCTGTCTAACATCTACAAGCTGATTTTTAGATAATTGCGTAATTCCTTTTTCAAAAACCATAAAACCGTCTGCATAGCTCAAGGCGTTAATGTGCGCCGAACCGTTATATGGTATTCGATGAACGTAACCCTCTGAATTAATGATAATTGGCTCGAAAGATTTACGAGAAGCTTCTCTCCGAACAAAATCTTCGCCTAAGGGTAAACGCAAATATTTTTCATCATAATTACGTCCCATAATCTTGAAAATCAAAGGCTTAATCAGAAATTCAAATTGCACGAATGCCGAAACCGGATTTCCGGGAACGCCGAAAAACCATTTTTTGTCAGATGTTCCAAATATTGTGTGTTGTCCGGGTTTTACTTGGATGCCGTGAAAAAGAATTTCGATTCCAAAATCTTTCAAAACTTCCGGCACAAAATCGTAATCGCCTTTGGATACTGCGCCGGAAAGCAGGATAATATCTGCTGATTGTAAGGCTTTTAGAATAAAATCGGAGGTGCATTGTTTGGTATCTTTCGCAATTCCAATGTAGTTTGTTTCAATATTCAATTCGGCAAGTGCCGCCAGAAGTTGATACGCGTTTGTGTTCCTAATTTGCGAGTTATTTGGCTGAATATTAGGCTCAACCAATTCGTCGCCGGTGGAAATTACGGCAACTGTCGGACGTTTAAAAACTTCTATTTTTGTTGCACCGACACCGGCAAAAACCGGAATATGCTTAGCTGAAATCCGTGTTCCTTTGGCAAGCACAATATCGCCAAAGTGCACATCCTCAGCTCGTTTGCTTATGTTTGGTTTGGATTTTTCTTTTGTAAACCGAATTTTTCCGTCAGATAATATTTCGGTGTGTTCAACCATAATAACGGTATCGGCACCGAGCGGCACGGGCGCGCCTGTCATAATTTTAGCACATTGATTTTTGCCGATTTCTTTTTTCGGAAAATGCCCGGCAGGAATTATCTCAATGATTTCCAAGTGATTAGGAAGGTCTTCTGATTTACAGGCGTACCCATCCATCGTAGATTTGTCGAACGGTGGCATGTCCATGTCGGAACGAATATCTTGAGCCAAAACACGTCCGAGAGATTGTTGAAAATCAACACTTTCCGTTCCGAGAACTCGAGCGGTTTGCGTTACTCGAGATATGGCTTCTTCAAAAGAAATCATTGTCTGTGATTTTGTGCAAAAAAAAATCTTCCCGACAGAATCGAAAAAATGCACCAATCACAAAATCAAGCAATTGCGAGACTAAGCAACGTTGTGCTCCTTTCCAAGTCATCCCGCAAAATTCGGGAATCGGGAGGCAAATCTGTTTCCGGATTTACCTGTCGGTTGAAAAATCATATCTTTTCAGACTTAGAAAATTCAACTCGGAGTTTACGAACGCAAAGATATTAAAATATCTGCATAAAATAAAGATATATTTTTTCTTTCATTTTTCGCCGGTCAATTTCCTCCGAACAGTTCAAAACCGCTCAGAGGAAAAGAAAGTTTAAAGACTAAATAAAATATTCTAAATCAGAACTTTATGTCAGTTCTATATAGTCTTTTTCCGAAAACTCATAATTCTTTGAAATACAAAACGATATAGTAAAATTTAGACTTGAATGAGTTCAGTATAAAAAGTCATAAAGTTGAAAGTTTGTAAAGTTAAATTACTGATAATAAGCAATTTACTTAAATTATAAAATATTTTCAAAAACACTGATAATCAAGCATATAGATTGTTTAGCTAAAATAAAACAGGCTTTTTAGACCGGACTCTTGAATGTTTTGAGAAATTCTGATGCAATACAGAAGAAATTCGATTGAAACTAAAAAAAACAATGAATGACTACTTTTTGACCACTAAATGACAAAACATTCAATTGAAAAAATGACCATAACCACCATAATAATATACATTTACACGTTTTCTTACAAACACTAAATACTCGGACCGGCGGCAACCAAACGCTCAGCATCCGGGTGGTCGGTGAAGCGTTTGAAATTGTCGATAAATTTTTGCGAGAGATTTTTTGCGGCAACGTTCCAATCATCCGAATTTGCCCAAGCGTTGCTCGGATTTAAGAGTTTAGAATCTAATCCGTCAAGATTTTTGGGAATTTGCAAATTAAAAATCGGAAGTGTTTCAAATTCAGCGTGATCGAGCGTTCCGTCGAGCACTGCATTTATGATTTTGCGAGTAGAAGGCAGGTCGATGCGTTTTCCTGTTCCGTATCCGCCGCCAATCCAACCGGTGTTTACGAGGTAAGCCGTTGTGCCGTGCAATTGCATTTTTCGAGTGAGTTCCGCAGCGTATTTTGTCGGGTCGAGCAAGAGGAAAGCTGCACCGAAACATGCTGAAAATGCCGGTTTTGGCTCTTTTACGCCGCGTTCGGTGCCGGCTAATTTTGCTGTATATCCGCTGATGAAATGGTATTGCGTTTGGTCAAAATTTAATTTTGCAACCGGCGGCAACACGCCAAACGCATCGGCAGTCAGGAAAATTACTTTTTTCGCATGTCCGGCTTTTGAAATCGGTTTTACAATATTGTCGATGTGGTAAATCGGATACGACACGCGTGTATTTTCGGTTTTTCGGTTGCTTTTGAAGTCAATTTTACCTGTTTCATGGTCGAAATCAACATTTTCCAAAAGCGCATCTCGGCGGATGGCACGGTAAATGTCGGGTTCGTTTTTCGGGTCGAGGTCAATGGTTTTAGCATAGCAACCTCCTTCAAAATTGAATACGCCTTCGTCGTCCCAGCCATGTTCGTCGTCGCCGATGAGCGCGCGGTTCGGGTCTGCGGAAAGTGTGGTTTTTCCGGTTCCGGAAAGTCCGAAAAATACTGCCACATCGCCGTCTTTGCCCACGTTTGCCGAGCAGTGCATCGAGGCAATGCCTTTGAGCGGTAAATAGTAATTCATTACGGAGAAAATGCCTTTTTTCATTTCGCCGCCGTACCACGTTCCGCCAATTACAGCCATGCGTTCTTTGAGATTGAAAGCTGCATAAACCGCTGAGTTCATGCCCATTTCTTTCCATTTTTCGCAGGTTGTTTTAGATGCATTGAAAATTATGAAATCGGGTTCAAAGTCTTTCAATTCGTCTTCGGTCGGGCGGATAAACATGTTTTTTACGAAATGCGCCTGCCACGCGACTTCCATAATAAAGCGCACTTTCAATCTCGTATCATCGTTTGCGCCGGCGAAACCGTCCACAACATAGAGTTTTTTGCCGGAAAGTTGCATGGTGCTGCGTTTTTTCATGCGCGCCCACATTTCTTCCGTAATTGGCTTATTATCAGAGCTTCTCGTCGGAGTTTTCCACCAAACATTGTGTTTTGAACTTTCTTCTTCCACAATGTATTTGTCCATGGGCGAACGTCCGGTAAACACGCCTGTGTCCACGGCAGCTGCACCGTTTTCGGTTACAAATCCGCGCTCGAATCCGTCTAATTTCGGATTGGTTTCGTGTTCAAAAAGCAAGTCGAAGCTTGGGTTGTAAAAAATTTCTTGAGTTTCGGTAATTCCGTAAGAATTGAGTGCCTGCACTAATTTGTCCATATAATTCTGATTTTCGTATGTATATCTACAAAAATATAAAAATCATCGTAAACGTTTGCAGAAACTATTGTAAAGCATGTCTTTGATAAATTCTATGAATGTCAGATTTCTAATTAATCCGTTTATTTTTAATGTATTCAGACAATTCTTCCGGTGTTAAAATCTTGTCGTATTGGCTTTTCACTTTTCCCAATTTACAGTCTTCGGCTATTAATTTTAGAAAATCATTAAAATCGACGTTTTCACTTGCTAAACGATTAACAGTATCCCTGTCTATTTCTTGATTTACCTTTGATGGAAATAGAATTTCGCTTTCATAAACATCTTCTGAATTCAGTTTAATCAAACCAATCCCAAAAGTGTTATTTAATCGCCTAATTTCGTCCATAAATTTAGGATTGTCATCCGGATGCAATGCTGCCAAATACCAAAAAAGTTGTTTTACCCATTTTTACTATTTTTATTCATCAAATAAACAGTTCCTTTATTTTTACCTATTGCCTCAATTACATGCTCCTGACGTAAGTATGTCAAGTCCTTTTTTAACGTATTAATCGAAATATCAGGCAAATACCTCATTAAATCGCTTATTTTTAGTGGTTGATGCTCTATTATCAGTTCTTTAACTTGTTTTTGCCTGTCGTTTAAATAGGTTTTTGTGTCTTTATAAATTTCGTATTTTATTTCTAAGCGTTGAATTAAAACAGACAAACAATCCAAAAAATAGATTACCCAGCTATCCAATTTTTCTTTTTCTGTGTTTCTATCTTTTTGCCCTTCCATTAAAGCTTTATAATAGTCGGTTTTGCAGTCTTCTATTACCTTTTCAAACGAAACATATTGCACAAATAAATATTGCTTTTGAAGTAAAATTAAGGTTGTAAATAACCTTGATAGTCTTCCGTTGCCATCTTGAAATGGATGAACAGATAAAAATTCGTATATAAAAACTGCAATAATTATCAATGGGTGAATCTCATCTTCCTTAAAACAATCATTAATCCATTGAGTAAGTTCCGACATTTCTTTATCAACCAGATGCGGTTCAGTTGTATTAAATATTGTCTTTTGGGTACCGTCCGGGTAAGTTGCGACAACCTTATTACTTAATTGTTTGTAGTTCCCTTTGTGTTTTGAAACTTTGTCGCTATACTTTAACAATATACTGTGAAATTGTTTAATGTAATTTTCTGTTATAGAAATAGTTGCGTAATTTTCAATTACCGTATCCAAAGCGTCCCAATAGCCTACAACTTCTTGCTCATCTCGTGTTTTAAGTTTGTCAATCTTAACGTTACTTAATATTTTCTCAATTTCTTTATCTGTTAGTTTGACTCCTTCTATTCTGGTCGAAGAACCGACACTTTCGATGGTCGCTATTTTTCTTAATTCTCGTAAGTATCTATTTTCTTTATTTTCAATAATGTTCCATTTTCCTTTGAATGTATCTATAAAACTAATCTTTTTTAAAATTAGGTTATTCGTTTTCAATGTAAAATTCAGTTTGTTGCTTAATAAATTATCCATATAATATCCATTATTTATCTAAATATTTTACGACAAATATATCAAATATCTATAATTTATCCAAATAATATCCATATAACTACTCAAAATATCGTGCTTTCTGTCTTCGAACTATATTTTTATCGAAATTCTACGTGTCGTATTCTGCATTGTATTATAGACATCAGATTGCAGAAAGCAAAATATAAAGCATTGTAAATCTATATTTTAGAAATCAAATCTGTAATAATTCATATTCGGTTTAATATAGTTCTGACAAAGTAACAATCTTATATTTAGTGTTTGTAAGAAAACTCATAACTTGTTGAAATTCTTTACGATATAGAGAAATTTCGTTCCGAATGTTTTTAGAAATTCTGTTGAAATTCAATCGAAATTCAA
>DYSM01000460.1 GCA_020718265.1 Draconibacterium orientale
TCAAGCATATAGTTTGTTTAGCTAAAATAAAACAGGCTTTTTAGACCGGACTCAAGAATACTAAGAAAATTGGTATGATTTGCGAATTTGTGTTTTTTAATGTCGGCAGTTTGGCATTAATTTCATCAAAATATCTAATACACAAAGTACGTTGTGGTGTAAAATAGTTATCTTTGCAGTGTCAAACTGATTTATCTTAGTTTCACAGATAAATTCATCACAAAAGAAAAAAATCGTATATGAAGACCAAACTCACACCATTCGCAAAAATCCTCATTGTTGCCGGAATACTGGGAGCAATTGCACTGATAGCAGACCAACTCGAACTTTGGGATCATTTCAAAAAGAAAGCAGGCTCCACCGAAAGCGAAGTCGAAACTGAGGTAGAAGACGCAGACACGGACGGCGAAAAAGTCATAAAAATTGGAGTTGTTACATGGGGCGGTTACGCAGGCGGACAATTTTTCAACGAAAGTTTCAAACCAAACAAAAAATCGCGGTTCTACAAAGACTACGGTTTTATGGTTGAATTTAAACTGCTCGACGATTTCAACGCCTCGCGCGAAGCATGGAAAAACGGCGATATCGACCTCATGTGGGCAACCATCGATGCGTTTACGACCGAAGTAAACGGACTTGCAACACACGAACCACGCGTAATTTACCAAGCCGACTGGTCGCGCGGAGGCGATGCCGTTGTGGTACGTCGAGGCATAAACAGCGTGAGCGAGCTCAAAGGTAAAAAAGTTGCATTCGCAGAAATGACACCCAGCCACACCTTCTTATTATGGTTGTTGGACGCAGGCGGATTGAAATATTCCGACATTGAAGCCGTAAAAGTTGCCAACGCCATGGATGCCGCCAAAGCATTCAAAAGCGGAACCGTGGATGCCGCAGTCGTTTGGAGTCCCGACGATGCCGATTGCGTGGCGAGCGTTGCCGGCTCGAAAGTTTTACAAAGCACCAAAGGCGCATCAAATATTATTGCCGATGTGTTTGTAGCTAAAAAATCATACATAGACAAAAATCGTAAAGACCTCGAAAACCTTCTGCGCGGTTGGTTCACGGGTGCTGCCGAAATAAACGGCTCCGACGATGCGCGCCGCAAAGCCTCCAAAATCCTAACCGAAGGCATGGGCTTAGATGAAACCTTTTTCTACGATGCTATCGGAAACGTGCGCTTGTGCACGTACGGCGACAATTTGAATTTCTACGGATTAAATACCGATTTCAAAGGAATTACCGGCGAACAAATTTACAACCAAATGGAAAAGAAATATACTACTGCGGGTTACATCACTTCGCCCATAGCGAACTGGAGACTCATAGGCGACCCGTCGTTGCTTAAAGCCATCGGCGATATGAAAGATAAACCGGGACAAGCCGCCGAAGGCGTAACCGAATTTACCGAAGTTACCGAAGAGGTTGTGAAAAAAGAAGCAATCTCAACCAAACAAGTAAGTATAAATTTCCCGTCTGGAAGCTCCACTTTGGATGAGAACATGAAGACAATCATCGACTTACAGTTCTTAGATATTGCAAAATCCTTTGCCGGCGCACGAATCCGCATTGAAGGCAACACGGACAACAAAGGCAGTCGCGCCTCGAACGTCGATATCTCGAAAAAACGCGCACAAGCCGTTGCCGATTACCTGATTAACGAACACAAATTTGACCGCAACCGTTTCATTATCGTAGGCAACGGACCTGACATGCCCGTTGCAGATAACGGAACCGATGCCGGACGCGCCCAAAACCGCCGAACCGATTTCAAATTGGTTGAAAATTAGAACCCTAAGTTTTGTCAGATTAAAAAAGTCCGAGGCATCTTTATGAATGTCTCGGACTTTTTTTTCTATCGTCTCCAAGTTTTTTTTAGAGTTACGAAAACGAAAACGCAATCGGTTGCATCATTTGTTTGTCATTTATTTTACTTGTTTTGTAAATATTTTTTGAGTAAAAGGTTGCATTATTAAATTTTTTGCATTATTTTTGTGTTTGATAACACTATGTATTGAATATTGAATATTGAATATTGAATATTGAATATTGA
>DYSM01000461.1 GCA_020718265.1 Draconibacterium orientale
GTTATTAATAATAATACGAATTAAAAAGTTACCATATTTGTAGTTTAAAATATTTTTTGCAATTGTTTATATTCTCATGTCTGTAATCTGATGTCTTAAATTTAATATAATATTTTGTAAAAACTTCAAAAATATGCAATCCGTCAAAATTCTTTGGCAACCGACAAAAACCGGAATCGAAAGCACCGCAATGTTTCGATTCCTGAACTTAATTGCCGAAAAATATGCCTTTTCAAAGAAAGATTACACATCACTTCATGCATGGAGCGTGCAATATCCCGAATTGTTTTGGGCTGAATTTGCAGAATTTTCTAAACTGAAATTTTCGCAAAAACCTGAAATTATTGTTGATAACCCGAAGAAAATGCCGGGTGCAAAATGGTTTTTAGGCGCAAAATTAAATTATGCCGAAAATCTGTTACGCCGCAATGACGATGCAACAGCAATCATTTTTAAAGGCGAAAATATCACACAAAAAACACTGACATTTAACGAGTTACATGAAAAGGTGAGAAAAGCTGCAGCCGCTTTACGTGCACACAACATCCAAACCGGCGACAGTATTGCGGCAATCATGCCAAACCTGCCGGAAACCGTTGTGATGATGCTTGCCGCTGCCGCAGTCGGCGCGGTTTGGTCATCGGTTTCGCCCGATTTTGGAACGCGCGGAATTTTGGATCGTTTTCAGCAAATTGAACCAAAACTTGTACTCGCCGCCGATGGCTATTTCTACAAAGGCAAACGCATTGATATTCAGCCTAAACTGATTGAAATTTTAGCAGAATTAAATTCAGTCCAAAAAGTTGTTCTTGTAAATTATACCGAACATGCTGATTGTAAGATTCTTCCACACGTCGAACTTTGGGACGATTTTGTGGCAGAAACGCATGAAGCTCTTTGTTTTGAGCAAGTTCCGTTCGAACATCCGTTGTTTGTAATGTATTCGTCCGGCACAACGGGTTTGCCAAAAAGCATTGTGCACACAACCGGCGGAACGTTGATACAACATTTAAAAGAACATCTGCTACATTCTGATATTCAGAAAGATGATAAAGTTTTTTACTTCACAACTTGCGGCTGGATGATGTGGAATTGGCTTGTAAGTTCGCTCGCAGTCGGTGCAACTTTGGTGCTCTACGACGGAAATCCGTTTTATCCGACCGCCGATACTCTTTTGCGCATGGCTGACGAATTGAAAATCAGCTACTTTGGCGCAAGTGCAAAATATATTTCAGCTTTGGAAAGTGAAAATATTATCCCGAAAGAAATTTCTGAATTTTCGCATCTGCGCACCATAGCATCCACAGGCTCGCCGCTGAGCGCGGAAAGCTTTGATTTTGTGTATGATAAATGGAAATCGGATGTGCAATTGGCATCTATTTCAGGTGGAACGGACATTATTTCATGTTTTGTGTTGGGAAATCCGATTTTGCCTGTTCATCGTGGCGAAATTCAGTGCAAAGGCTTGGGCATGGATGTGGCTTGTTTCGACATTCACGGCAATTCCGTGCAAAACGAACAAGGCGAACTTGTTTGCAAAACTGCCTTTCCGTCAATGCCTTCCGGGTTTTGGAACGATGCGGACGGCGAAAAATATCGTAACGCATATTTTAATGAATTTCCGAACGTTTGGCATCATGGCGATTTTTGCACAGAAACTGAAACCGGCGGATTTATCATTCACGGACGCTCGGATGCCACGCTGAATCCGCAAGGTGTGCGCATCGGCACGGCGGAAATTTACAATGCGCTTTCGACAATTCCGGAAATTGCGGACAGTGTCGTTACAAGCAAAAAACAGAGCAATGACGAAATTGTGGTTTTGTTTGTTAAACTTGTTGAAAATGAATATCTTACAAAAGAATTAGAACAAAAAATCAGACAAGTTATTGCCACAAATTGCAGTCCGCGCCATGTGCCTTCGGTTATTCGTGCTGTTTCGGACATTCCGTACACGCTGAACGGAAAAAAAGTAGAACTTGCTGTCAAGAAAATCATTCACGGACAAACAGTTACAAACCGAGAGGCACTTGCAAATCCGGAAAGTTTGG
>DYSM01000462.1 GCA_020718265.1 Draconibacterium orientale
ATTATCAAATTATCACATTATCAAATTATCACATTATCAAATTATCACATTATCACATTATCACATTTTCAAATTATCAAATTATCAAATTATCACATTATCAAATTAAGTTATCAACTTTTTCTGTGCTGTTTTCTAAAAAATTGTAAATTTGCAGGCATTCAAAAAAACTATCATTGAGTAAAGTTCCCAATATGAACCAATTGAGCGATGAGCAACTCATTGCGCAATACCAATCGGACGAAAATCCGGAGGTTTTGGGCGTGCTTTATAAACGTTACACGCGATTTGTTTTTTTAGTTTCGATGAAATATCTCAAAGATAGCGAGCGCGCTCAAGATATGGTGATGCAGGTTTTTGAGAAATTAATAAAAGAACTCAAGCACCAACAACTTGTCAAATTTCAGGCGTGGCTGCACACCGTAACGCGTAACGAATGCCTGATGCTGTTGCGCAGCGAGCAATCTTTATTGAAAAAACAACAAGAATTTAAAAAAGATGAAGATTCGGATATGGAATCCGACGACGATTTGCATCATACAGAAAAAAAGATTCAAGAAGACAGATTGGATTTGTTGACCGAAGCCGTAAAATCGTTAAAACCCGAGCAACAACACTGCGTAGATTTGTTCTATATTCAAGAAAAATCATATACCGAGGTTGCTGAAATTACAGGTTTTGACATGAAACAAGTAAAAAGTTACATCCAAAACGGAAAGCGAAATTTACGAATCTTTCTCGAACGTGCCGGCATTCCGGCGGTTTTAGTCGCATTGATTCTTTCAGATAAAATGTTGTAAACGCCATGAAACACACACACATCCATATTTTTAGCCCAACGGATTGCCTCACACACGAGACGATACAGCGTTATGCGCAGGGCAAGCTTTCCGTGCAGGAACTGCGCCACGCAGAACTGCATCTTGCTGATTGCACTGCGTGCAGCGACATGCTTGAAGGTTACGAACTCATTGAAAATAAGGCAGATATAGATTTGCGAATCAAACGAATTGATACAGAAATTGATGCCCGAATCAAACGAGAAGTTGAGGCTCGCATAAAACGCACCACTCTGCCCGATGCTCGCATAAAACATGAACCCGAATCTCGCATAAAACCCGAAGGCAAACTGCTTTCGATGCGCATTCGACGCACGATGGCAATTGCGGCTACATTGTTGTTGCTCATCTCGGTTGGTGTGTTGGTCAAATTTTATTCAGATACCGAATTAAGCGAAGAAACTGCACTTTTACTTGAAACTCCAAAAACGTCCGCTTCTGCATCCGCCTTCGACAGTATCGGTGAAGCTCTGACTCCTGAAATGACTAAAAATGAATCAATTACAAAATCGGAACATCCAAAATCGGACAAACCTACTGTTACGACCCGCGAAATGAAAACCGTAACTGCAGCACCTCCATATTTTGAAACTGAAAAAATCGACGTTTCAACAAGCGATTTAAAAGATGCGTATTCAAGTTCTGCAACTTCAACTTCTGCCGGAATCTCGCCCGAAAATATGTCGATTTCAACAGGAATAAGCAGCGATTTTTCAAAAGAAGAATCTGATAGTGAGATAGTTGCATCGGATGATGAATATGTTGAGGCTGAAAGTTCATTTTTTGGCGCAACACGTTCTACAAAATCTGAAAACTCAAAAAAAACGGAAAAACGCGATTTGAAAAAAATCGGCAAAGAAAATTTCGATAAACAAAATTATACCGATGCAAGCGCGGCGTATGAAGCTGTTATCGAAGGCGGCGAAAAAGACGACGAAGAAGCTTTGTTCTTTTCCGCGCGCACCTTGTTCGAGAAAAAAGATTTCGACACAGCACTCATCCGATTCGATGAAATTATAGCCAAAAATAACAATTACGCCCTCGAAGCAAAATGGTATAAAGCATTGACACTGATTGAGTTAGATAAAAAAACGGACGCAAAAAAAATACTGACTGACCTCAGCAAAACAAGCAATCCGTTCCGCGAAAAAGCTGTAAACAAGCTGAATGAATTGAAGTGAGGTTGTGGTTTGAAATTTGAAACTTGAAA
>DYSM01000074.1 GCA_020718265.1 Draconibacterium orientale
TATTTATGAGTTCAGTACCTTATTACGGCTTCATTAAAGAGCTTTGAATTAAACTATTTTGAAAGTCAAATTGGTATAACTACATCCGTTCAAATTTTGCTCCCAAATAAACAGAAAACCCGCCGTAATTGGCGGGTTTTTGTAACAAAATTAATTTGAATTTCTTCAAAAACTTATTGAATCATAACCTTTTGAGTTTTTGATGTTGTGCCGTTGTTCACGTTTACCAAGTAAATGCCGGCTGCTAAGTTTGCTGAAATTTCTGAGTTTGAATTTGCCGATACATTGCCTGTTTTCAACAATTTACCCGAAATATCGTAGATTTTAACATTAACGATTTCTGACGAATTGTTTGAAACTGTAACAGCTTTGCCCGCAGCGAAAACGTGGACTTCGGCAAGTTGTGTTTCTACAGACGAACCGTTTCGGAAACGTAATGCGAACGAACGGAAATCGCCGTCGGCTGCATCGTGCGTAAATGAGAACATTGGTGCATCGGTTATAGAGTATTGCATCATGTTCGATAAATCGACAACGTAAGGTTCGTAATAACTGAATGTTGCGGCGTTTGTGAAATCTAAGGTGTAAGTTCCTGAATTTCTGGTCATTACGCCAACCGGAATTACGGTTTCAAGTCCGGGTTCGGGCATTTGGTTTATTGCCAAAACTTGGTCTTCGTCAGTTAAAACGGACATAATTGAAGGCAACATTTCATTTGGGCTTGCGAATTTCGGAGCGTCGTATTGTGTGTCGTAATTTTCTGTTGCACTGTTATTTACAGCGATAACGGTTTGGTCGGTTACGCCGTTGAATGTTGCGGTAATTGTCATTGTATTCGACGGATTTTCAGCGCGCATTGCATTTCCAAAATAATGCACTCGATTTGCGTTTTCAAAATATAATCTCGCTGCATTTTGGGTTTTTACAAAGAAAGGTGTTTGCGGCAGAATGAATCTGTCGGCACCGTTTGTTGAAATTCCGCCTTTCATATACACGTTGAAATTTTGAGTTATCGGGTCGAACACGTAGCTTGCGGGTGTGATTTCTTCAGATAAATTCATACTTTCCCAATCAATTGCAGACGGATACGGATTTCCTGCAAAATTCCAGCCTGCGTTATCTGCGGTTAAGAATTTTTCAAACGAACCTGTATTAAAAGTGCCGTAGAAATAGTAATTATTCGTTTCTCCGATATTGTTTACGAAATAGCCTGTTGCGGTTTCAAGATATGAACCGTCGATAAATGTCGGCTCGAAATCTTGCACATATTCATTCCATTCATAGAGTTTCAAGTCTCCGTCGAATGTCCAATTGACCATATCGCCAAACGGAACAGCAATGGGTGTTACTTGGTTATGAACCATTAATTTTTGAATACTTCCCGAAAGGCTTGAAGCTGAATTCATATCAATAAGCGATGCGCCTTCTTCCATATTCATCATAGCACTCCACCACTCACCGTTTAAGTTGATTGTACCGCCTTCGTAAATCTGCACAGCTTGACCTTTTGCAATTTGGAATTTGTCATCCGGCCAAAAATCGTTGGTAAATTGCAGAATACCTCCCATATTTACGATTAAAGCCGTATCAACCGCATTTGCTCTTTCGGCAGTTTGTTGGATATAAATTGACCCAAAATGTGCGCTTGCGTTACCTCTTACTCCGGGCGTTCCGACAATAATTTGTCCGCCGTTTGTATAAAAATTCGGAGCAGATATTTCAGACGGAACACGTTCTGCGGTTTGTTGAATGTATAACGAGCCGCCGTTTCCGACGTTTACACCGTTGCTATAGCCGCGCTCTGCTGTTTGTTCAACATAAATATTTCCGCCGCGCACGGTAACGTTCGCTTTTGCAGAACCACGTTCGGCAGTTTGTTGAATGTACAAGTTTCCGCCGACGCGCATTTCGGTTGCACCACGTTTTTCTGCTGTTTGAGAAATATAGATAGAACCGCCGTTTCTGACATAAACATTTGAAGTTCCGCCTCTTAAAAAGCCCGAAGTACCAACAAGTAATTTGCCTCCGTCAGCCATGTTGATAGTTGCCGGCATAGATTCCGTGCCTTCTACAAACAGATTTGCGCCGCGTGTAATGCGCAGTGTTGCGTCGTTTCCGATACGTTCTGCCGTTTGTTGTATATACAAGGAGCCGCCGTTTCCGATGAAAACACCCGGATTTTGAACGGCTTTGCTTCCGCGTGCATTGATATCGGGACCTATATTGATGGTTCCGTTGCCTTCAATAACAGCTTCTGCCGCACCTCGCGTATTTCCGAATCGTTCGGCATCTTGAGCGATGTATAAGGAATGTGCGTTCAAGCTTGAGCCAATGCGTGCTACAGAGCCTCGCAAAATTAATTTACCACCGTTGCCGACAACAATTTTATCTGCGTTGAAAACTCCGCCTTCAACGACCGCAGCGCAACCGTATATTGTAACAGAATCTGCCTCACCCGGAACATAGCCTAAGTTCCAATCATCAGGGTTATCCCAGTATAAAGTGTCATCGGATGGTTCCGAAACGAAAGAATAGCCGGCAACTATAACAACTGTATCGCTGTTTGTGCATTGCGAGTCGGTTGCGTCTGTTACAGTCCATGCGAGTGTGTGAATGCCGTAATTGATTGAACTTAACACTGCTTGCGGGTCTGTTTCAGTGCTGATTGCGGGTGCATCCGAACTGAAAATAGTCCAAATTCCGGAATTTGGTGTCGGGTCGTTTGCGCTCAAGGTTACATCCGGAAACGGGTCTCCGTAATTGAGCGGATGCGTAAATACATCTGAGCCTGCATCCGCAATAGGCAGTGTATTTGTGTAAATCGTTGTATCTGAAACAGTATCTGTTCCGTCGGTTACGTTCCAAACATAGCGGTTGATGCCCGAAGGAATTGCGCTGACGGAAGTAGAACCGTAGGACATGTTTACAAATGTTCCGCCTCCTTCTGCAATTGTCCAGAATCCTTTAAGTTCGTATTGAACCATATTCGGCATCAAAGACGTTTGAGCATAACATGCCGTAACATCTTCCCCTGCATTTGCAAACAATTGATTTTCACATGCTCCAATGTCATAACCGGCATCGGCGGGACGATTTCGTCCAAAAAAATCACTATAAACAAAAATATCGAGCATTGAAATATCATACGCTGAATCTACTGCAAGAGACGTATAGTGCAAACGGAAGTTATCTTCGGACGGATTTTTAAACATTGGGTCAATATCCAAAACTCCGAAATCTCCATAACCAATAGCGTTAATTCCGGAAGCCCCACCGCTGACAACACTTTTGTAAATACTTGGATATGAATTATTTCCGCTGATTACTCTTATTTCGTTTGTAGAATTAAAAATTGTGTTGTAGATGTTTCCGTAGAAATTATCTAAATACAATTGGGTGCCGTCTGTTGCAGAATTTTCATAAAAGGTATTAAATGCAAAGGTCGGGCTGCCGCCAACCAAAGTTAATCCGCCGCCTGTTACGGCTGTGTTGTTTTTAAAAATATTATTTATGATTTTCGGCATGGATTGGTAAGAATACACAGCACCGCCGGTATTTGACGACACGTTTTCGTGAAATAAATTTTGTTCTATTTCTGGACTTGAACTTCCTTCAATGCAGATTGCTGCACCGTTTTCGGCTTCATTATATCTAAATATGTTCTTTGTGAAAGATGAATTTGAGTTCGTGCAATAAATTGCGCCACCGTTTTTATTTACGTTTTTAGCATACTCAAAGATAGATTTATAAGCATTAGTGGTTGCCGAAAACGAAGTGTCAATAATGCCGTGCCAGCCTTCAATTTTATCGGCAGCCGTTAATGTAACGTAAGCATCGCCTTCGCCGTAAGTGTTTATGCTTAACGTTCCACGGTTATTGAGTTCAAAGGTACCTTGAAAAATAATGGTTGCGGGCGAATAAATTTCCAACGTGCTTGATGGTAAAATAGTTACATCAGAATTTACATAAACGGTATCGCTCCACGAAACATAGCCGGACACGTTGCCTGACCACACAAATTGTCTGTCGCACTCATCGGCGCCGATATCGGGGTGTCCTTTTCGGTATTCTCCGTCGATATCATAAATTATAGATTGATTTATACCTTTGCTTTCAGCAATATTATAGTTCGCAGCGAGGTGCAAATCACTGATACTCATAAATTGAACATCGGACAGGTAAGAGTTTGACTCATAACCAAGTGTTTGTAAACTTGCAAGTGTATGTTGGAATCCGTCGTACCAGTAAGCAACATTTTCGCCTTGACCGGTTTGATAGATGTTGTTATACGAACCTTCAAAGGGCGTGGAGGACTCTGTTCGCAATCCGAAACCAATGCCTTGATTTGCATATATGTTATTCATTGAATATGAAAATGAGGTTACTGAGCTAACGTAAAGAGGTGCTGAATACAAATTGCCGTCCGAGATTAGGACTGAATTGTAGCTCAAATTCTGATATTGTCCCGTACCAAGTGCAATACCTTGCGACATTTTTGTGCCGTCGTTTCCGTAAATACTGACCATGTTGTTGTGAACATTGCACGTGTAGCCATATTCCGAGAAATCGGCTAAAATTCCGATTTTATTTCTGTCTGAGGTCAATTCAATTCTGTTTTCCAGAAATTCAATAGTCCCGGCAGTCCATTTGGATTGAAACGCATAAATTGTATCCGTTCCGCTTGTCGGTTTGTCTTTAAAATAATTTTGACGTGCAAAAACGCCGGAACCACTTTCCGACAGAATACCTGCTTCCGAAAAATCTGTGATAAAGCTTGAATCAACGCTTAAAGATGAGCCTTGAGCGTAAATACCGTAAGCTCCGCCTACAAAATTGCATTTGCTCAAATAATTTCCTTCGCCGTTGTTACTCAAATAATTAAGCGCAACAGCCATGTAAGGATTGGTGTAGGTTCGGCGAGACTCGAACGTGCAACCCACAAAAGCGGTATAGCTGCAATTGTAAACTTCAGCTGCAATTCCGCCGTTGGCAGCACCGCTGTCTATGAATTTTAAATTTTCAATGCGCACATTCATACCGTCTTCGATATGAAAAACAGAAGTCGCTGTTTGTATTGACGGTGAGATAATTACATCGCCCGAACTGCCGGGTGTTTTTCGAATAAACAACAGAAGACCTGTATTATCCGAATAATTTAAAGAAATTTGTTCATCGTACGTGCCCGGATCAATTTCTACATAAATATGTCCCGTAAAAGGCGTGCCGATAGCGTCAAGTGCAGACTGAATTGTTGTAAATGTCTGTGTTTCACCGACACGTATAGTGCCTTCGTAAATTTGTGCTTTTGCAGACGTTGTCCACAGTAGGCATAGGACAATAAGCCCTAAAAAAGTAATTTTGAATTTCATAATGATAAGATTTTTTAAAAATTATACAAATATAGAGTTGAATTCCGTATTCCTGAAAACTTATTGATTACTAATATGCTGAAATGGTTGCTTCAATCTTACAGTATTTTGACAGAGTTTCAAATCAAGGCGATAACTTCCTCATTTAGATAGACGAACGCACGGTTATGACTTGGTTGAATTTTTTCGATTAAATATCGAATTTCTTTGATGTTTGGTAAATATTTTGCACTTTGTCGCAATGCGCGAGCCAACGCACGAAGCACAAGATTGTTCTCGGAGGCTGCAAGTTTTTCAAAATTATCTAAAACAGGTCTGTAAAAAATTTCGGACAACGACGGATAGACTTGTCCGTATCGTGCAAAAATCGTCAATGCGGAAATTTGCGCAAGTTCAGAATTTGATATAATTAATTGTTCTGCAAGTACTTCTGCGAATGGTAGCTGATACAAAAAATGGTTTGCACCGAGTTCGGCAACTTCGGCAGTCGGATAATTTCGACAGATTTCAAATGCGGATTCAAGCGTGTGTTTTTCGGGTTCGTCCAATAAGTCCGCAAGTATAAAACGTTCGCGCACAGCTCCTTTGCGCAATTTTGCAGCAAGTTCAAAATTAGGCTCAAATTGTGCTGCAATTCGTTTCAAATCCGATAGAGAAATTCCTAAATTTACCGCATAATTCAGTCCGCGTGCGCGCATGAGGTCTGCGGCATCGCCGTTTCGGTATTTTTTTAGTAAAACCAAAATTTCGAGAAAATTTTCGACTAATATGTTCATATTTTGCAGTTTAGACTATTAAAATTATTGATTATCGTCAATGTTCTGAATTAACTTATCGAAATCCGATTGAAATAATCTATCCTGAACAATTCTGTATTTTTCAAATTCTGTTTCCGCATGTTCTTTGGCAATCTCCGCGCTGATGCTCCCCGCATTTTGCAAAATATCACGGTCATCAAATTGCAAAAACAAATCAAGTCGTTTTGACCAATCTTCCATGGTCATCGGAATTTGTCTTTTCGCCCTGTTTTCGGCTAATTCGAGATACGCATTCACAATTCTACCCAACGCCTGCAATTCGTCTTTATTCAAATAATTCTTAGCTATGGACACATCCGATTTTAAAATTTTACCTGCCGGACTGTTTCGCCACGAAGTTAAGCCCATGTTTTCAATTTCGCTGTCCGCACGCTTTACAATTAGCTCTGCAGCAGTATGTTGGTGAATTGCATAATGTAATTTATTTTGAACTTTTGCAAAAAACTCTTTTGTGGTCGGTGCGTCTTTGTTGTAATCTATACTTGTCGCATAAATATCGGTAACTTTTTGATAGAAACGCCTTTCGCTCAGACGGATTTCTCTTATTTCATCAAGAAGATGCTCGAAATAATCTTCATCAATAAATGCACCGTTTTCCATGCGTTTTCGGTCGAGCACGTAACCTTTGATGGCATATTCTTTTAAAACTTGTGTTGCCCATTGCCTAAATTGCGTTGCACGCTTGGAATTTACACGATATCCGACCGAAATAATGGCATCCAAATTATAAAAATCAATATCTCTTGTTACCTGACGGATTCCTTCGGTTTGAACTATTCGAAAATTTCGAATAGTTCGTTCTTCTGTAATTTCCAAACTTTTGTATAGTTCTTTAAGATGATAATTAATTGTATTAACTTCTACATCAAACAATTCTGCCATCAATTTCTGTGTGAGCCAAATGCTTTCATCTTCGTAGCGCGCTTCAATTGTCGAAGTTTTGCTCTGATTTGTGAAAATCAAAAACTCGGCTGTGCTGTTGCGGATGTCTATTTTTTTACTCATTTTTCTGTTTGAAAATTTAATGCTGAATATAACAATACTTGGCTACTATTTCATAAACTTCTCATTATGAATGCTTTACTAATAAATCGAGCATTTGTTTATTTGTAAATAATCACACTGTCTGACTTTTATGTAAAGAAACTTTTGCAAAGCTGAACGAACTATTGTTAAACAAAAGTAAAAAAAAATCGTAAGATTCCAATTTCAAATTTCAAATTTCAAATTACAAGTTTCAACACTGTTAATAACTTTTGAAAATTTTAATTCCGAAAGCGCAGTTATAATTGTATTTTTGCCGGTCAAATTTTCATTATGCAGGATTATATCAATCAGTTGAACGAAGCGCAACGTGCGGCAGTTATCAATACCGAAGGCGCAGCACTTGTCATAGCCGGCGCGGGTTCGGGCAAAACGCGTGTGCTCACGTTTCGTATTGCACATTTGTTGTCCAAAGGCGTGCCGCCACATAAGGTGCTCGCACTCACGTTTACAAACAAAGCCGCACGCGAAATGAAAGAGCGCATCGGACACGTCATCGGTGCCGAAAAAGCTAACGCACTGTGGATGGGCACGTTTCACTCCATTTTTGCAAAAATATTGCGTTCCGAAGCCGAGCAACTCGGTTATCCGAAATCGTTCACCATTTACGATGCCGAAGACAGCAAAAGTATAATCAAATCTATCGTCAAAGACTTGCAACTCGACGATAAAACATACAAGATATCAAGCGTTTACGGACGAATTTCCAAGGCTAAAAACAACCTCGTAACCGCCGATGCTTACGAAGCAAATACGCAATTGCGCCTCACGGACGAAAAAACGCGCGTGCCCGAAATTTACAAAATTTACAAAATTTATACCGCCAAATGTCGTCAGTCGGGTGCAATGGATTTCGACGATTTGTTGCTGAATATCAACATCATGTTCCGCGATTTTCCCGAAACTTTGGCTAAATATCAAAAACGATTCGGTTATATTTTGGTGGACGAGTATCAGGATACGAATTTTTCACAATATTTGATTGTAAAAAAACTTGCCGAAGCGCACGGAAACCTATGTGTGGTAGGCGATGATGCACAAAGCATATATTCGTTTCGGGGCGCAAAAATTGAAAATATTTTGAATTTTCAGCGCGATTATAAAAATTACAAACTGTTCAAATTAGAGCAAAATTACCGTTCGACCCAAAATATTGTCAATGCAGCAAATTCTGTCATCGAAAAAAATAAAAATCAAATTCCGAAAGATGTTTTTTCCGATAACGAACAAGGCGCAAAGATTCAAGTCATTGAAGCTCTGAATGATAACGAAGAAGGATTCTTAGTAGCCGCAAAAATTTTCGATTCCGTGTATAGTGCTCATACAGAGTATCTTGACCATGCAATTTTGTATCGAACCAATGCGCAATCGCGTATTTTTGAGGAAGCATTGCGCAAACGCAACATGCCTTACAAAATTTACGGCGGAACTTCGTTTTATCAACGAAAAGAAATTAAAGACGTTTTGGCATATTTTAAGCTGGTAATCAACAAGAAAGACAATGAAGCACTGAAACGAATTATCAATTATCCGAAGCGCGGAATCGGGCAAACTACTGTGGACAGGCTCGAAGGTTTTGCCACAAATGCCAACAAAAGTATCTGGGAAGTGATTCAGGATATGGCAGTTATAGACGTTGGACTGAACGGACGAGCCATGAATCAGATTTTTGGCTTTGCCGGCGTGATTGAAACATTCACTTCTAAATTACAAATAGTTGATGCACATACACTTGCGTATGAAATTGCAACAAGTTCCGGCATTTTGCAGGATTTGTATCAAGATAAAGCTCCGGAGGCAATTCAACGCCACGAAAATGTGCAGGAATTGCTCAACGGTATCAAAGAATTTTGCGGACAATTTCCGGAGGAAACGCCCGCCACGCTTGACCAATTCATCGAAAGCATCTCCTTGCTGACCGACCAAGATACCGACGGCAATGAAGATAAAAATAAAATTACGCTGATGACCATTCACTCCGCCAAAGGTTTGGAATTCAAGAATGTGTACATTGTCGGAGCGGAAGAAAAGCTGTTCCCGTCGGAAATGAGTTCGTTTGCGCCGCACGAATTAGAAGAAGAACGCCGCCTGTTTTATGTTGCTGTTACGCGCGCCGAAAAAAATCTGACCATCAGTTACGCGCGCCAACGTTACAAGTGGGGCAACTTAAATGATTGTATTCCAAGTCGTTTCATTCGAGAAATTGATGACAAATATTTGGACAAATCCGGCGTACGTTCCGAAACGGACGATTACAACCAAGACCCTGACGTGTCGGGAATTGACAAATTATTTGGGGCAAAATCGAAATTTTCACAAAACAGCTTCGCAGACCGCCTGAAACAGCGCGAAAAATCGCCTGAAAAACCGATAACAAAAACGCCGCCGCTGAATTTGCCGGAACAGTTACGTCCTTTCCAACGACAAACACAAGTAGTTGAAAATCAGAATAATAAGCAACAAATTGGCGAATTGTTTGTAGGCGCAAAAGTGAGCCACGAGCGTTTCGGACAAGGCGAAATTATGATGCTCGAAGGAGAAGGACACGAAACCAAAGCAACTGTAAAATTTGCATCGGCAGGCATCAAACAACTTTTGCTTAAATTTGCAAAGCTAAAAATGATAGGCTAATGTTTGTTTGATTTTTGAGGCAGAAAAACAGAAATCATCAGAATTGAAAATGCAAGCATTACGCTGTCTGCCCAAAGTGTTTCAAACAAAATTTGATTTGAAATAACAGCCACTATGCCCATCAGAACGGGCAGAATGAAAAAATACCCAAAATACTTGAAATTTGTTTTCTGAGTTTTGAAAAATCCGTATGCTTCGATAAACACAAGCGATAACGACATCCATTTTAAAGTCGTAAATGCCTGTAAATATGGAATTAAAGGATTAAAATTTGCTAAGGGAAGAGCTTCGGTTATTTGAAACAAAATTATATTTTCAGCAACATCGGAAACAAATGCAAGCAAAGCAAGCACAGTTCCGCGACCAAAAAGCGGGCGATTTAGTTTTATATACCTGTCGGCAAAACAATACTTCGTTAGATTTTAGATGTTAGACATTAGACTCAAATAGCTTAATTCCAATTAGTTACAATCATACTCTTATTCGAGAAATTTTATTATCTAATTTACAATAAATCAATATCTTACAAAAAATATTAACGGAGTATTGCAAAAAACAGGAACAAAAATATAGAAAATGCAGCAGCATACATGAGTTTTTATACAGAACTCATAATTTTAAAATTTTCTTAAACATGTCGTATTTATTTTTTTCAAATGTTTAAAGTACTTATCTTTACAGAAAAATAATCGACGATGACAATAAGAATATTAGGGGAAGAGAATTCTGTTTTGAACCGTTTTTTGTTTGAGTTACGGGATGTGGAAATCCAAAAAGATCCGATGCGATTTCGGCGAAATATGGAACGCATGGGCGAGATTTTTGCTTACGAAATCAGTAAGACATTCCGGTATGAATCTCAGGACGTAACTACTCCGCTTGGCACATTGACGATGAATTTACCAAAAGACAAAATTGTGCTGTCGTCTATATTGCGTGCCGGATTGCCTTTACATCAAGGTTTGTTGAATTTTTTCGACAATGCGCAAAATGCCTTCGTGGGTTCGTATCGTAAATATCATAAAGACAATACCTTCGAGATAAAATCGGGGTATCTGACCTCGCCGCCTATGGCAGGCAAAGTACTTATCTTGTCCGACCCTATGCTTGCCAGCGGAGCGTCGTTGTTGTTGGCTTACAAAGATTTATGCGAAGAAGATGAACCCATTCATACACACTTAGTTACGGCTATTGCAGCACGCGACGGCATTGAATACATTCAAGCACATTTGGGAGCTAAAAATGTTACGCTATGGGCAGCCGCCGTGGACGACGAATTGACAGCAAAATCATACATCGTACCCGGTTTAGGAGATGCCGGCGACTTGGCTTACGGCGAGAAGTTGGAATAAGCCAACGGAAACATATTATTTGAGATTGTAGTCAAGAGATATCACACTTCATAAAATATGGACTTTCCAATCGGACTGTACTTAGTGCTTGTAATAAAACTCATAACTTGTTGAAGTTCTTTACGATATAGCGAAATTTCGGTCAGAATGTTTTTAGAAATTCTGTTGAAATTCAATCGAAATTCAATTGAAACTATTAA
>DYSM01000463.1 GCA_020718265.1 Draconibacterium orientale
GTTTTGAAACAACTTTTTTTATTTCAAAATTAGTTTTGTTCGGAATTGCTGCCGATACATTTTTGCATTGTCTAATTTTCAAATTATTTTCGTATCTTTGCAAAAAAATATGAGATTATGCCGATTGAAACGACCATATCATTAAAAATAAATCAGGCTCAAATTATTTCTTTACTGAAACAATTAGAAACCAAAGACCGTATTTCGATATTTAATGAATTTAAAGACGATTGGGCTAATACTATTCCCGAATTGCGTGCCCCTGCACCGCTTTCAATAAACGAATACAATTCAAAACTCGCCGCCGGTATGAACGATTATACCGCCGGAAACGTGATTAAACATGATGATTTGGTAAAGGAAACAGCCGCATGGAAAAAGCAAAAGCGTTAGTCTGGTCTTTTGCCGCCAAACAAGACTTGTTTGAAATTTACGACTATTATTCACAATTTTCAATAATTGCGGCTGACAACATAATTGACACCATAATTGACACCATAATTGACACCATAATTCAGGATGTTGCGATATTGAAACAATTCGGTTTTGAAAATACCGGACAAGTTGATGAATTTAATCCGAATTACAGACGATTGATTCGCGGAAATTACAAGATTTTTTACAAGGTATTTGAATCGGAAATTGTTGTAATACGGATTTTTAATTGTTCACAAAATCCCGAAATCACAACAAAGTTTTAACTACCGCTGCCGCCTGTAGTGTATTAAAATTCAAGAGGCTTGGCGTAGATTAGCGAGCGTATCTACGTCAAACTATCACGGAAAAATTGTAACTTTCTCTGCGCCTTGCGCAAACACTTTCCGGCATAACCGAACGCAAAGATAAACAATATACACACACATCGCGCGCAAATTGCACTCTCTCGCGGCTTTACAAACTGCCTGAATATCAGGTCGCTTTACAAACTTCGCCCAACACCTTGAATTTTACACACTACATGCGGCGGCGAGTTACTCTCTTTCTAAAATTCGCGTAACGTCCTCGTTACTTTTTCCGGTGTCTTCGGCAATTTCACTTATGGAAAAGCCTTTCAGGTGCAGCTTTTTAATCAGGTTGATAATGGTTTGCTCTTTTTCTTCTTTTTGTTTTCGCTCTGCTTCTGCTCTCTGTTTTGCTTCTTCGGCATCCTGCAAGGCTTGCACGAGTTTGGCTTCTTGGCGGTCGAAAATGGTATCAATCTCTTCTTCGGCTTCCAACTGTCGTCGAAATTGGTCTTCCTGCACGGGACCTTGAAGGTATTTTGCTATTTCCTGAAATTCTTCGGGTATTTCCTGCAAATCAATAATATAGTTATGTTCCGTAATCCATGCTTGGTTGAATAACATCAGAAATTGTTCCAATCAACTTTGGCGGTTTTCAGGCAATCGGCGCACTTGCAAGATGTGCGAACGGTGCGTGAGGTGATTGATAAAGAAACTGCCAATATTCAATGTTTCTTTACTTACGGAATTGATAATATGTCTGTTAACCGTTACTGCCATGTGCGGAATATCCTGAATGGGATAGCCCAGAATATAGATTGTTATGATAGGAAAAACGGCTTTTGAGTCGTGTCCTTTGTCGTCTTTGGTGGTTTCGCCGTGCAGATAATTGGAACCCAAATAGGAACGAAAGCGTTGAATATCAGTTTCGAATTTAGATTTTTGAAGTTCTATGAGCACTTGCTGGCGCGTGCCGTCGGCTCGGCATATTAGGGCTTTGAAATCGAGGCGGAAAAGCGTTAAACCGCGTTTTTCGTCAGGCACAACGGTTTCTTGTTGTTTCAATTCCAGTTCTTCGATGTCTTCTTCCAAAATGACGGACAGCACTTTTTTTGCCAACCGATTGTTTTGCATCAGGTATTTAAAAGCTTTGTCGTAGAGTGGGTTGATGATTCGCATGACATTCCGTTCTGTTTCCGCAAAGATACGTATTTTTTTCAATCGAATGTTTTGTCATTCAATAGTCATTCAGTAGTTTTTTTAGTTCAATTGAATTTCGACTGTATTTCAACTGAATTTCTAAAATCATTCGGGACGAA
>DYSM01000075.1 GCA_020718265.1 Draconibacterium orientale
ACATTGAAATTTATCAAATACCCTAAATTCAAATTTGTCAATTTTAAATGACTGATAATTTGAGCTTCCCACACAGGGTTTACAAGTTCAACCGCCTTTAATTCGATTATGACACTGTCATTCACCAATAAATCAAGTCGCAAACCTTCATCAAAGGTAATTCCGTCGTACACAATCGGGATGTTTATTTGTCGTTTTACATCAAAACCGGCTTTTTTTAATTCATGTTCCATGCAAACTTCATAGACACGTTCAAGTAAACCCGGACCGAGTGCTTTGTGAATTTTATACGCAGCATTCACGACCGATTTTCCGATTTTCTCTTCCGTTTCCGTGATTTGTGTTGTAAACTTCATAGGCTTGATTTATGACTTATGAAATATTTTGCGCAAATTTACATTATTCTCAGGTATTACAGAAAAAAAAAGGAACACAATTTCTTGTATTCCTTCTGTGATGTTTGGAAAAAACTTAGTTCAATTTTTTCTCTAAATCGGCACCGGCTTTGAATTTCACCATTTTTTTTGCAGGAATGGTAATTTCTGCGCCCGATTGCGGATTACGTCCTTTTCGTTCAACTCTTTCAGAAATGCCGAACGAGCCAAAACCTACCAAAGAGATTTTGTCGCCTTTTTTCAAGGCAGATTCGGTTGCTTCGATGAAAGCGTCTAAGGCTTTGCGTGAGTCGGCTTTCGATAAGCCTGAGTTTACTGCGATTGCGTCAATTAATTCAGCTTTGTTCATAACAGCTAATTGATGATTTGAGTTATTAATACAAATGTCGGTGCAAATATAGGATAATTCATTATTTCCGCAAATTTTCCGGCATATTTATTTCAAAAAAAAGGAATAACAACTAACTATAAATGAGGTCGTTATGTTTAATTATTTGATTTTCAATAAATTACAATTTAACGATTTTTATTAAAAAATCCGAATTTTTTACGATTCGGATTGATTTTTAATGATTTATTGCGTGTTGGAACGGTCTAATAGCGGTAATGTTCGGGTTTGTAAGGTCCGGAAACGGCTACGCCGATATAGTCAGCTTGTTCGTTTGTGAGCGTTGTGAGACGAACGCCGATGTGTGCTAAATGCAAACGTGCAACTTCTTCGTCCAAATATTTAGGCAACCGATAAACACCGGGTTCGTACGTGTTTTGCCACAAATCCAATTGCGCAAGCGTTTGATTGGTGAACGAATTGCTCATTACAAACGACGGATGTCCGGTTGCGTTTCCAAGATTTACTAAGCGACCTTCGGAGAGCAAAATGATAGAATGTCCGTCGGGGAACACGAATTGATCTACTTGCGGCTTAATATTAATGCGTTTTATTCCGGGATAATTTTTGAGTTTATCTACTTGAATTTCATTGTCAAAATGTCCGATATTGCACACAATTGCTTTATCTTTCATTTTTTCCATGTGCTCGATGCGAATAATGTCGCGGTTTCCGGTGGTTGTAACGTAAATGTCGGCTGTGGGCAACATGTCTTCAACCGTGCGAACGTAAAAACCTTCCATAGAAGCTTGGAGTGCGCAAATGGGGTCGATTTCGGAAACTGCAACTTTTGCGCCATATTCTTTCATGGATTTTGCCGAACCTTTACCAACATCGCCGTAGCCGCAAACCATAATGGTTTTGCCGGCAAGCATAATGTCTGTGGCACGTTTGATGCCGTCGGCAAGCGATTCGCGACAACCATACAAGTTATCGAATTTCGATTTCGTAACGGAGTCGTTCACGTTTATTGCAGGGAAGGGCAATTTGCCGGCATCCTGCAATTGATACAAGCGGTGTACGCCCGTGGTTGTTTCTTCCGAAACGCCTTTGAGTGCAACAGCATAGCTTGTCCACTTAGTCGGATTTTCAGCCTGAATGAGTTTTAGACGAGCAAAAAGTTCAATTTCGTCTTCGGCTTCGTAAACTTTGTCGCAAAGTGCCGGATTTTTTTCGGCATCGGCACCCGTGAGAATCATCATGGTGGCATCGCCCCCGTCGTCCACAATCATGTCCGGACCTGTGCCGTCGGGAAATGTGAGTGCCATTTCGGTTGCCCACCAATATTCTTCCAACGATTCGCCTTTCCACGCATAAACCGGAATGCCGGCTTTGGCAATCGCGGCAGCAGCATGGTCTTGCGTCGAAAATATGTTGCAGCTCGCCCAACGCACATCGGCACCCAGAGCAACGAGTGTTTCGATGAGCACCGCTGTTTGAATGGTCATGTGTAATGAGCCTGTGATTTTTGCGCCTTTGAGTGGTTTTTCTTTACCGAATTTTGTTCTCAAAGATACTAAACCCGGCATTTCGTGCTCGGCAAGTTCTATTTCTTTTCGTCCCCAATCGGCAAGCGACAGGTCAGCCACTTTGTAGGGTAAGTTTTTCGCAAATTTTTCTGACATTATATCTATATTAAATTTTTACAAAGATAGATGTTCGTAACTTGTTTACAATTTTTTTTTACGAAAAAGCGATTTTTGAATTCCAACGGATGTTGTCTAAAAAACGGAGTTGGTATTTAGATTCGGGATGTTGCGCGGACTGAAGTTTGCGATTCGCTTTTTTCGCATAACTTTGTCGATAGTAAATTTTAAGCATGGCTTCTGTTCAAACACAGCGCATTGATATTAAACGTATCGGCTACCACATTCTGTTCTGGGTTGTGATAACGGTTGGGTACGATTTATTTTCGGTTGTGGCACGCGGCGGGGCTTTGGGAAAAACCTTGTTGGTCGATTTTCTGTTTTATACGCCAACGGATATATTGTGTGTTTACGTTGTGCTTTATGTCTTGATACCGAGATTCTTGCTTACAAAAAAATACATTTTGTTTTCAACACTTTCGGTTATTTGGATAGCAGTGATGGTTGTTTTTATTGCCATTCCGTTCCAATACATGGGACTTACAGAAGTTCTTGATTACAAAGCTATTATCCCTGATTTTTATCCGTTTTTCAAAAGAAATATAGTTGAAATCGTAACGCTGAAATTTATGATTACGGGAATTGCGGCTGCGATAAAGATTTCCAAAGTTTGGCTTGTTTCACAAAAACGGCAACAAAAATTATTTACCGAGAAACTCGAAACCGAACTGAAATTGCGCGAAGCCGAGCTGAAATTTCTAAAATCGCAAATTAATCCACATTTTTTGTTTAATGCACTTAACAACTTGTACAGCTTGACTTTAACAAAATCCGATAAAGCTCCCGAAGTCGTTTTAAAAATTTCCGCCTTGCTGGATTACGTGCTTTATGAATGTAATGTGCCCTTGATAGAACTTGAACGCGAACTTGAAAGTATTCGTAACTATATTGATTTACAGACAATTCGGTACGGAACCAAAACAAATATTTCGTTCAAAACAAGCGGACAAACGGCATCGTGCCGCATTGCACCTTTACTTATTTTGCCTTTGGTGGAAAACGCCTTTAAGCACGGTTTAGACAAAACTATAGGAAGCGGTTATGTCGATATTATTACGGATGTGTCTGATAATGAGCTTAAAGTGAGTGTGAAAAATACATTAAACGGCGAAAATAATCACGAAGGAGAAGGTATCGGCATCAAAAATTTGCGTAAGCGTTTAGAACTACAATATCCGGGTAAATTTACATTTGAACTTACACAAACCGAAACCGAATTTCAAGCCTATTTAAGCATTTTAACAACGTAAAATTATGGCAACCAAGTGTTTAATTGTTGATGACGAACCGCTCGCACGTGAAGTGGTAAAAACGCATCTGGAAAATTTTGACGACATCGAAATTGTTGCCGAATGTGATAACGCGCTGGAAGCCGGCAAACTTTTGCGCGAAAAATCGGTCGATTTGATGTTTTTAGATATCGAAATGCCGAAAATTTCGGGTTTCGACTTCCTAAACGACCTCAAGAATCCGCCTAAAGTTATCATTATCACAGCTTACCGCAATTATGCTTTGAAGGGTTATGAGTTCGATGTGGTGGATTATTTGCTTAAACCGGTTTCGTTCGACCGTTTCTATAAAGCAGTCAATAAATTTTACAAAATGCAGCAAACAGAAACTGTCGAAGTGGATTTACGCACTGAGGATGAGGGCGATGACCAATTTTTGTATTTGAATGAAGATAAAACGATTCACAAAATTTATTTAGGCGAAATTCGATATATCGAAAGTTTTCGAGAATATATAAAAGTGCATACAGGTGAGCGCGCCATCTTAACCAAAGTTCCGATTAGCAAAATTGAAGAAAAACTAAAACTTGCGGGTTTTGCACGCGTACACAAGTCTTACATCGTGTCTGTGAGATACATACGAGCATTTAATGCCGGTTCGGTTTACATTGGGGACGCCGAAATTCCAATCGGTCGCACGTACAAGGAAAACGTGATGAAGGCTCTAAAATTTGACCCGAACTTGTTGTAAATCTGTGCTTACAGGATTTTTTTTGATTCCTTACGTTCTTTTTTTATCAAATTGAAGCGTAAGCCTGTTATCATCATAAAATCATCGGCATCTTCAATCAAATCGGCGTCGGTTGGTTCGTAAAACCAATTGATAGTGAGGGTATTACCTGCTTGTGCAAACTCTGACAAAATTTTCAGAATTTCCAAGATTTTTTTAGAAGAGCTTGTATTATAGTAACTTAGCCTAAAATTGAAGGTTAAACTTTTAGGGTTGCTTTGCGTAAATTCTCTAAGCCAATCTGTCAGCGGACGAAAAAACTCATCCACTTGTTCTAAATAGGATTCGCCGCTCATTTCGCATACGCCGGTTTCCGGATTAAAATCCACCACGGGACGATAATATTCCTCTTCGACTGCTTTAATTACAAGGTGTCTCATCTTAAAAAAAATTATTCACAACAACAAAGTTACAAATTTATTGTAATTATGCAAAAAACAATTGATGATTTTACGTTTTTTGTTGTTTAAAATTGAAAATATATAAATTGTTGCAGGTCAAAATTTCCTAAAAACAGAAATCCAATAGCCATGCAATAATATATAAACCAACGAGTTACGATGGGCTTTGACGATACATAACTTACAATATCCTTATGGCGTTCAATAACATGTACAAAAAACAAAAAAATGATAAGACTAAAGTTTCGGAACAGCGTAAGATGGTCAAAATTGAATTGAAAATGGCTAAAGTCTAACGTATTTGTAATAAGAATCGTTGCAATTGTAACGGATTTTGAACGAAAAAATATCCATGCGAAATTTATAAATATGAATACAACTGCTGTTTTTAAAAAACGAATCCAAAGCTTACTAATATCTAATTTATAGAATTTAGATGCGTGATATTCAGTAAGATAGAAGATTGCATGAAGTCCGCCCCAAATTAAATATGTCCAACCTGCACCGTGCCAAAAACCGCTGAGTACAAAGGTTATCGTGATGTTCAATGCGTGTCGGGCTTTGGAAACACGGCTGCCGCCCAACGGAATATAAACATAATCGCGAAACCAAGTGCTGAGAGAAATATGCCAACGCTCCCAAAATTTATTGAACGAAGGCGCAAAATATGGCGACCGAAAATTGCGCTGCAAATCGTAGCCCATTATTTTTGCTGTGCCGCGTGCAATGTCTGTATAGCCCGAAAAATCGCAATAAATCTGAACAGCAAAAAACAGTGTAACCGTCAGAACCTCAATATTATAATAATCAGTCGGATGACTATATACATGGTTCACGAGCAAACTCATACTGTCGGCAATCACAACTTTTTGGAAAAAGCCCCAAAACATTAGCTTTAAACCATGTGTGATACGCACATAATCCCACGACGTTTTGCGCTCAAATTGATGCAGTAAATCCGTTGCGCGCTCAATCGGACCTGCCACCAATTGCGGGAAAAATGATACGAACAGTGCAAATTTGTAGAAATTTCGCTCTGCCTTCATGCGCTTTCGATACACATCAATAGTGTAACTTACAGTTTGAAATGTGTAAAACGAAATACCCACCGGCAGCAAAATATCATCAATTTGTGAGTGGTAAAAAAGATTGAAATTTGCAAGAAACCGATGAACATTATGGTCGAAAAACGTAAAATATTTGAAACTAAAAAGAAGTCCAAAATTAATTAATAGACTTAAAATCAGAAATATACGCTTGTTTCGCAAATTATCGGACTCTTCAATCTTTTTTGCCAAAATATAGTCCGTAAATGCTGAAATAAACAGTAAGACAACATACTCGGGTTTCCAAACAGCATAGAAATATACACTCGCCGAAAGTAGAAATAACTGCCTGTGCCGCAGCGTTTTCAGCATAAAAAACACAGCTACGACAATCGGAAAAAAGATTAGGTAATGTAACGAATTAAATAACAATAGTTTAGATATTAGATTTCAGAATTTAATGTTTCATATAGAACTGTCTGTATTAAGCTTAAATTTTCAAATTTGCAAAATAGAAATAAAGTATTGCAATCCAGACAATTAGAGCAAGCCAAGAGTATAGAAAATAGCTTTTTTTTCTGTTTTTATGTCGAATCAAATACATGAGCACAATGACAGAAAAAACGCCTCCCAAAAATTCAAGAATGTGCAAATTCATCTCGGAAACTCTTCGTTTCATTCGCATCGCTTTGAGTTTGTCAGCAGCAAAAGCAACAAGCGCAACACAATTTATAAGCACCAAGTAAATCCAAAAATATTCCGTCATACATGAAAAATTAGTTTGCTAAAATACAATATGTTTTTCTATTTTTGTAAAAAAACCGAAATGAAAGCAGAAAATCCTGTATTTGCTTACCTGTTCAATACCTTCGATTTTCCGATTCGGTTCATCTACTGTCGGTTGAAACCTTTGCGCCGTTTGATGTTCAACCGCTTATACAGCAGCAACATAGAGGCTATGGATGCCCGATTTTCATTTTTTGAAGATATTTTTTTCCAAAATAAAATCACACTCGAGAATAAAACCGTTTTAGAACTCGGACCCGGAAATTCACTAATGAACACCTATCATTTTTATCGAAAAAATGTCGAAAAAGTGATTTTACTTGATAAATTTCCGTTGAACGCTTTTGCCAAAACGTATGCCGAAAATAAAAAAATGTTGCCGACCGAACTACTTTTGCCCAAATATTTTCAGGAAGAAAAACTATTTTTTACGAAAAAAATATATTCCGAAAGCCAGTTCGCCGATATTTATTCCAAAACCGTTGAGCGCACACAATTTGTAGATGAAGATTTAGCCGAAACTCGAAAAATTCAACCAAATTCTGTTGATATTATCCTCAGCAACAGCGTATTAGAGCATATTTACGAACCGCAACACACAATAAATCAATCATTTAAAATATTAAAATCCGGCGGTTTTGCCTTGCACAGCATTGATTACCGCGACCATTACAATTTTAATCGTCCGTTTTTGTTTTACAAATACAGCGATGCCGTTTGGGAAAAACGCTTGACAAAACTTGGTATCAGTTACACGAATCGCCTGAGACACAATGAGTTCAAGAAATTTTTCACAGCCGCCGGTTTTGAAATTTTGGCTGAAAAATTTGAACGTTTGCCGATGAACGAACTGAAAGTTCACCCGAAATTTCAAAATCGTGAAGATGCCGATATTTCCGAAGCCGTTTTTCTGTTAAAAAAAATGTAATCAATTTAAGATGAGAGTATTACATGTCATGGATTTGATGTCGGTCGGCGGTGCGCAGGTGCTCGTAAAAGGCATTTTTGAGGAATATCAAAACCCCGACCATTTTTTGTTTGTGTTGCGGAAATCGGATGACCTCATCGAAGTCAATCACCCGAACGTGTTTTATGCCGACACGACAAAAAAATACAGTTTGTCAGCAATTTTCGGACTGAAACGAATGATTAAGGAAAATAAAATAGATGTTATTCATGCGTATCTACTTAAATCACAGATATTTGCACGTTTGCTCAAACAATTTTATTTTAGAAAAACAACTCTGATTTTTCACGAATCAGGCGAGATATTTATGAACGAAAAACGGTGGTATATTCGGTTTATGAAATCGTCTCGCCGTTTTGTGGATTTGTATTTAGCCGCTTCGGATGCTACAAAAAAGGAGTTGCAACGCAAAATAAATATTCCTGCGGAAAAGATTATCCCATTGTATAATTTCTTGATTTTGAGAAACTTTCATCCGGAAAAGATTTCAATTGATATAAAATCCGAGAAGGAAAAATTGGGTGTAAAAAATTCAGATTTTACAATCGGATACGCCGGGCGACTCAGCCCCGAAAAAGGTCCCGTGCACCTTATCACTGCTTTGCCGATGCTCCGGCATCCGTTCCGATTATTAATTGCCGGAACGGGAAATCAAAAATCTCAGCTCGTATCGAAATTAATGGAAACAAACTTGTTTGAAAAGGTTGAATTTCTGGGGTTTAGGAAAGATATGCTCAATGTGTATGCATTATTAGACTTGCTTGTGATTCCGTCCGAACATGAAGCCTTCGGTTTGGTTGCCGTTGAGGCTTTGAGCATGGGTATTCCGGTGTTGGCTTCCGATGTTCCGGGTTTGAATGAAGTTGTAAAAGAAGAGGTTAGCGGTTTCCAGTTTGAGTCCCGAAACCCGAAATCGCTTGCCGAAAAGCTAAATTTTATCATCGAACATCCCGAAAAACGAACGCAAATTATCGAAAATGCCAAACTTTTCGTACAAAATTATGATATTAAAACATACTATATTAACATGCTGACAGCTTATGACTTAGCCTTCAAAAACACTTCAAACCATGTTTAGTGTCATTATTCCGCTTTACAACAAAGAAAAATACATTGCAGATTCCATACAATCTGTATTAAATCAGACATTTACGGAATTTGAACTGCTCATTGTGGATGATAATTCAACGGATTCATCCGTTTCGATTGTGAAGCAATTTTCAGACTCACGCATCCGGCTGATTCACAGAACAGAACGCGGTTTTGGCGGATACGCTGCTCGCAACGAAGGTGTGAGACAGGCTAAATTTGATTATGTGTGTTTTTTGGATGCAGACGATTCTTACAGACTCGATTACTTATTAAAAATGAGAGAGTTAATAGAGAGGTTTCCGTTTCAAACTATTTTCGCATGCGGATGGACAGAAAAAGCAGGCAATATTCTGAAAACCAATGCGTTTTACCAATATGCGGAGCGTAAAGGAATCCACATCATTGATAATTATTTTTCTCATGTAGCGAAAAACAGACCACCTTTGTGGACTGCTAACTTTGCCGTAAAATTGCAAGTGTTTAAAAAAATCGGTATGTTTCCCGAAAACAAATGCAAACGCGGCGGCGACGTGGAAACATGGATGCGTTTAATGCTTAATAATCAAATGGTTTGGTCGCCTTACATTGGTGCTGTTTACAACAAAGATGTGCCGGATGCGGTAACAAAATCGGTGTCCGATACCGAAATTCCGTATGTGTATCACAGTGTAAAACAGATACTTACGACTATTTCGGATGCAAAATCAGCAAACGATTTAAAATTGTATGCAAATTTCTATGCAAAAATGGCTATCCTCCATGCTATAGTGTTCAATATCAATAAAAAAGAAGTGCTTAAAGGCTTTTTTAAAGATGCGGAACCCAAGTGGTTTTTTGCGTTCAAATTTTTAGCTATTTTTCCAAGTTTATTGTTGAAACCTTTGTTTTCTATTTACCGAAAATTGAAGTTAAAATTCGATAAAAGTGATTTAGGTTAAAAATTATATCTTACTGAAAATAAAATAATTACACATGAAAATTCTCATACTTGCCGGCGGATACGGCACTCGTATCAGTGAAGAATCTGACATAAGACCCAAACCGATGGTCGAAATCGGCGGAAAACCAATTTTGTGGCACATCATGAAAATTTATGCAGCGCATGGGTTTACGGATTTTGTTATCTTGTTGGGTTACAAAGGCATACAAATCAAAGAATACTTTGCAAATTATTTTTTGCACCAAAGCGATGTTACGTTTGATTTAAAGAATAACAAGATGACTATACATCAAAATTTCACGGAAGATTGGAAAGTTACGCTCATTGATACGGGCATTGACACCATGACCGGCGGACGGATTCTTCGCGCAAAGAAATATGTTGAAAATGAAACGTTTATGCTCACTTACGGCGACGGTGTTTCGGATGTTAATATTTCGGAACTTGTTGAATATCACAAAAATAATAAAAATACTTTGACCATGACCGCCGTACAACCCGAAGGCAGATACGGCATTGTGCGTTTTGACGAATCGAACGCCGTTACACATTTTGAAGAAAAACCGCGCGGCGATGAGCATTGGATAAACGGCGGTTTTTTTGTCTGTGAACCTCAAATTTTTGACTATATTGAAGGTGATTCTACAATTTTTGAACGCACACCCCTCGAAAAATTAAGCTCTGCACAAAAATTACACGTATTTAAACATTACGGTTTTTGGAAATGTATGGACACTCTGCGCGACAAACAACAGCTGAACGAACTTTGGCACAAAAACGAAGCGAAGTGGAAAGTTTGGTAAAATGATTTTTTGCGTAATTGCATTTTTACGTTGTAATTTAGGAAAGAACTGAAATTCGGAAAAAAAATAGCGTATATTTGTAAAAAAAATAACATGAAAAAAGTAAACCCCAAAATAGATTTAGTTTTTAAAAAAATTTTCGGAACTGATGAAAACAAAGATTTGTTAATATCGCTAATAAATTCAGTTTTGCCTGAAAATCAAAAAATTACGAATATTACAATTAAAAATCCTTACAACGAAATAGATTTTGCGGGGGACAGATTGTCTGTTGTAGATATAAAAGCAACCGATGACAAAAATCAGTGGTACAACATCGAACTTCAAATTCGAGAGCAAAGTTTCTTTGGACGCAGAAGTTTGTTTTATTGGGCTGAATTGTATAGCGGTCAATTATTTGAAGCCGAAAGTTTTGACAAATTACATAAAACGATTTCGATTAATTTGCTGGATTTCAAATACTTCCCGGACGATAGATATGTAAGACGCTTTTGTTTGAAAGATTTTGATATGAATGAAATGTTCCCGGAAACGGACAATATTGACATGTATTATGTCGAATTGAGAAAATTTGATAACGATTTGAAACACATAAAAAATGCGCTGGATCGTTGGATTACATTTTTAAACAAGGCAAGTGAATTAGAAAAAGATAAATTTCCGAATGAATTAGCATATCCGGAAATTAAGAAGGCTTTCGACACTTTAGAACGTTTAAATTTGAATGCAAAAGAACGTGAATATTATGAAGGTCGAAAAAAATTCTTAAGAGATGAATATGCGGCAGACAAAACCGATGAAGAAAAAATATTAAAAGCCGAGCAAAAAGGATTACTCGAAGGGAAAATTGAAGGGAAAATTGAAGGGAAAATTGAAGGGAAAATTGAAGGGAAAATTGAA
>DYSM01000464.1 GCA_020718265.1 Draconibacterium orientale
TTCAATTGAAACTAAAAAACAACTGAATGACTATTGAATGACCACTGAATGACAAAACATTCGATTGAAAAAAGGCTATAATTTACATTAAATCAAATATTTACACGTTTTTTTGCAAACACTGATTTGTTACGCTTTCGGCGTTTCGTCGTCTTCTTTGAAAAAATCGTCCTCAGCCATAGCTTGTTTCGCGCTTACTTTCGTCATAAATCGATCCATAGAACTGCGTTGTTTGAAAAACATTTCTTTCGTTTCTTTTTCGTTGGCTTGAAATGTCATCGAATTTTGGATTGACAGTGAGCGTGCAAATTTGTCCACATCGTGGTTTGCGCCAATGTAGGTAAACGTCCATTTTTTTTGTTTCAATTCTTCAACCAAAGCCTTGATAGATTGTCCGTTGTATTCTTTGGATGCGTTTTCTTCGCCGTCTGTCAGAATTGTTACAAGCACATTGTATTCCGTAGATTTTTGAGTGTATTCTCTTTGTTTCGAGATACTTATGCCCATAGCATCGTAGAGCGGCGTCATCGCATCGGGGTTGTACTTCGATGCGTCAATTTGCGATAGTTCTTCAACAGGTTGATTGTCAATCATTACACGAATGCCGTTACCGTTGAATGTTACAAAAGTTACATAGTGTTGCTGTTCGGGAAATTTTTGTGAGGCGTTTTTAATAGTTTGCACAACTTCGTTAAATCCATTGATAATCACTTGTTTAATGGATTGCATCGAGCCGCTTTCGTCTAAAATAATCAAATTAAAAATACTGTGTTTTGTGTCCATTTGAAATTGATTTTAATGTTTAAAAAATGTGTAAAAAAAACAGTGTTCGAGCACCTTTCGGGTCGAATAACAAGCAAAAATTGCTTTTCTGTGCAAAAAAATGTCGGTAACAGGAATTGCAAGTTATACCTTTTTCGGGCTGAAGTCAAGTATTTTTCAAAAAAATCTTTACAAATTTGACGAAACTGCTAAAATCGGCGTAAATCACTCCCAAAAAAAGTCCATTCGGGAGTTTCCAATTCGGTGGTTTTCAGGCTGTACCAAGGCGAAAGCGTTTCGTTTTCCGGATTTTTCAAAATATGAATTTCTTGGGCGGGCATGTAACTTTGCGAGAGCATGAAAATGGTTTCGCCTGCCTCGTTTCGTGCAATATCCATGACCGTTACGGCGTGTCCGTAAGGCTGGCGTTTTTGGATAAACACATCGCCGATTTGTATATCCTGCACATTTTCAACACGTTTCATCTCATTGTGCAACGAGCCGGTGTTGGCATACGCAAAAATATAATCCATATACGAACGAAATTTTTTTTGAGAGAAATCGCCTTTGGCATACTCGGTAAAATAGCGAGGTTTGCCGTCCGACAAGAAATTAAAATGAATTTCGGCATATTTTTTTTGCTGAAAAAGAAACTCTCCGCGCAAGCGCATCACCGCATCGGCGCACTGTTGCAGGTCGCGCGTGCCCACATCTGTCTTTAATACAGCAAATTGCGCGGATTGATTCCATTTTTCAGTGCCGTCGTACAAATACACTGTGTTGTTTTCGGTTTTCAATTCCAAATTTCGTAAAAAATCGGCGTACGAACCCGTTTTTGCGTCCGTTCGCGTGTAGCCTGCGGGCACGGGAATATCTTTCACGTATTTAAAAGCAGCAGAGTATTGAATCTTTGAATCTGTCTTATTTTCAGATGTTTGCGCCGAACAAGCTCCCAAAAATAATATTGAAAATAAACAGAATAAAGCACTAATTTTTTTCATACTCATAAAACGTAATTTCGGTTTGGATTCAGCATTGAATAAAAGGTATTTCCTAAAAATTCAAAGTCTCAGAAACCGTATCAACCGAAACAGAAAGTTTTTGCGCTATTTGCTCGGCAGGCAATTGACTGACAAAGTGCAATTTGTAGATTTCAGCCTTTAACAAGGCGGTCTCTTTTTCCTGCCGTTCTCGTTCTTTTTCCTGCCGTTCACGTTCCTCGTTTGCTTCAGCTTGTTCTTTTTCGATACGATGACGTTCGACTTTTG
>DYSM01000076.1:0-1056 GCA_020718265.1 Draconibacterium orientale
ATTATCACATCAACAAATCAACACATTATCACATCAACAAATCAACAGATTATCTCATTAATTTTTCTTTTAACTCTTTTGTAAACAGAATTTTACCACGTTCGTTCAGGTGGGAATCGTCGCCAAAGCAACTGTCGGGATACGCAAAAAGGGTGTCGGAAACGTGATGTTTCGGAAATTCGGACTGTAAATTTCGCATATATGCCTTGTAATCAGATACAAAAGCAGGTATCATTTTTTTTACGGAACTTACATTCATCGGCATCGCCTGAAAATGCAAAAAAATGGAAGAATCGGCACACAATTGCAAGGTTTTGCGCAAAAAAACGGACATAATCGGAGCCGGCGTAAAATGCTGATAATTAGTTTCATAATTAAGTTCGGAGCACGAAATTTTTAAACCCGGATGTTCGTGTGCGCCGTGTCGTTTTTGCATATCTTTTTTGATAGAATTATTCTCAGAATAAGCCATAACACCGTAATTCCGTGCAATATTAGATTGATAATATTCAATCCAATTTGCCTTGTGTAAATAAAATTTTAGCCACAAATAATTTCCGAGTGTTGTATCATTCTCATTTTTAGAATATTCCGTAGATATTTCAGCAATGTCCGAATGTGTAAAAAAATCATTTCGCATGGCATACGGGTAAAACGCAAATGTTTCGGTCAAAAAACGCGGCGACACAGAAAGAAAAACGGTGTCGGGTTTTGGGTGCAGAGCCAAATGTTTCTTGAGCGCGAAATATATCTCGATGCTCGTTGCTCCGCCGGCAGCATAACTCCACGCACTGTCAAATTGCGTGATGTCGATGCCCGCATTGACGCGCGATTCGCCCAAAAATAGCAGTCGCACATCGGGAACTGCTTCCTTTTTTTTAAAACTGCGTGCAAGAACCGACCAACGCATGTTGTTGGGTTCGTTGTAAAAATCGGGCATAAATTCCACAAACAAAAACCAAACCGCATACACGGGCAGCAGCAGCAGCGCGGCTTTGCGAAAAAAAAGACTATAACGTTTCGGCTTTTCCAAAGTTATTATTTAAAGATAAAGTT
>DYSM01000076.1:1156-11305 GCA_020718265.1 Draconibacterium orientale
AAAAAAAGACTATAACGTTTCGGCTTTTCCAAAGTTATTATTTAAAGATAAAGTTCTTATTTTTCTGCTAATATTTTTCTGCTAATATTTTTCTGCTAATATTTTTCTGCTAATATTTTTCTGCTAATATTTTTTCGTAAGATTCTTTCTCTGTTAAATATTCAATAGCTTTCAGAAATTCGGGCGAATTTTCATTCACAACCTTTATATATTCACCCTCAGTCCATAAATCACCGGCTATCAGGGCTTTAAGATGGACTGCAACGTTCGGGTTGAGCAATAATTCTTTCCAAACGACATCAAAATTCTCTACATTTTTTCCTTCAGCAAAACGTGTCAAATTTTGAAGAAACTCAATATCTATCTGAAATTCAGCTTGATATTTTTCAAAATCCGGATAAATATTAGTCAGATTTTCACGATTTTCGTCCGTATAGTCGTGCACAAATTCGCTTATTGAATTTTTTTTCATCCACTGTTTATAAATTTTCGGATACTTCAAAGAATCGGTTTCCGTAAGTACATCGGGCAAAATTCCGCCGCCGGACGTAACGATACGTTTATTTGTAAGTGTTTTATATTCAATACTTTCAATTGAATCTTTCGAGACTATTTTGTTATTCACATCATACGATTTCTGAATGCTGCGACCTGTAGGCGTATAGTAGCGTGCAATTGTGAGGCGCATCATAGTGCCGTCGTCAAAATAGAACGGGCGTTGCACCAAGCCTTTGCCATATGTTTTTTGTCCGATAATTACGGCTCTGTCCCAGTCTTGCAGCGCGCCGCTGACAATTTCGCTCGCAGACGCGGATTGCGAATCGACCAACACCGCCACACGCCCATCGGTGTAAAGTCCTCTGCCGTGCGAACTGTAATCGGTGCGATCAGAGTTTTCGCCTTCGGTGTAAACAATGAGTTTGCCGGCGTCCAAAAATTCTTCCGAGATTTTTACTGCAGAATTCAAATAGCCGCCCGTGTTCCCGCGCAAATCCAATATAATATGCTCTGCACCTGCGGTTTTCAGCGTTTTCAAAGCATCTTCAATATCTTTATCGGAATTGGACGAGAATTTAGACAGTTTTATGTAACCGACGCCAGGACGCGCCATGTATGCGGCTTCCACGCTTTCTATCTGAATTTTATCTCGAGTTACGAGAATTTCGTAAAATTTTTTGTCGTCCCGACGCTTAATTGTAAGCAAAACTTCACTGCCGCGCTTTCCGCCAATTCGTTTATGAATGCCTTCCGAGTTCATTTTTACGCCCGCAATCGTCTCATTATCAACTTCTATAACTCTGTCTCCGCGACGAACACCGGCTTTTTCCGCAGGTCCGTTCGGTACAACGGACTGAATGTAAAGCGTGTCGCGAATCATGTTGTACGTGATTCCGATTCCGTCGAATGTTGCATCAAGTCGGCGGTTGATATCTTCAGTTTGTGCCGTGTTAAAATATTTTGAGTGTGGATCTAATTCTTTAAGAATCAACGACATTGCTTCTTCATACAGCGCGTCCGAGTCAATACTGTCCGTGTAATGTTCTTCGATATTTTGAAGCAATTGGCTCAGTTTTTTGAGTTGAGCCTCGTGGTTTTGCGCAAACGAAGTGGTCAGCGACAACGAGACTATAAGAAATGTTACTAAAAGAGACTTGAATGCTATCATGGCTCAAAAATATGATTTCTAAAAATTATTACTAAATTTTGCCGAAATCCGGTTTTGTTCGGTGTCAATTCGATTTATCTATACCTGACAAAATGTCGTATTATTTCAGAAAAATAAAAACGGCAACGATTTTGCACTTACAAATTTAGCACTATTTTTTTTGAAAAAAATTCAAATTTCAAAAAAAAAGACAAACATATACACTGAGTAAAACCGAATTTTATTAATTTTGCAATTCTGTATAACTCAATTTCGATCCCAAATACAAATATGACAGATACAACATCTTTATTAGCAGCCGTTTACGACGGAATTTTTGAAAAACGAGGAAGCAACGTAGTCTCAATGGATTTTACAAAACACCGAAATGCACTTGCCGATTATTTCGTAATTTGCGAAGCGCAATCCGACCGCCAAGTTGCGGCAATTGCCGATTTTGTGTTGGAAAATGCGTTCAAAAAAACCGGACAAAAAGCCGTTTATGCCGAAGGTTTTGAAAACGCACAATGGATTTTGCTCGACTTCACGGATGTAGTTGTGCACATTTTTCAAACTGAATTTCGTGAATTTTACAACCTCGAAGGCTTATGGGCAGATGCCGAAATATCTCAAATTCAAGAACCTAAACCACAAGTAATTCTTAACAAATAAAACAATTATGTCTGACAATAATACAAATAACGACTCCAAAAATAAACTTCCCAAACGAGAATCCGGCGGCGGAGGCAACCGAAATACGATTTGGATTTTTGTTGCAATCGGCGTAGGATTTCTGATTTTGCAATTTTTTTCGATGCAGGACAGTTCTATCCACATCGACAATATGCGTTTTGAAAATGAACTGATGCCATCGGGCGATATTGCAAAACTCGTTGTGGTAAACAAAGAACGTGTCGAAGTGTTTTTGAAAGAGGAAAGCCTAAGCAAAGACGAATACAAAGATGCCGCAAAATCAGGCGGAACATCCATGATGGGAACGCCAAACGCGCAGTACTATTTTACAATCGGAGACGTAGGCGAATTTCAAAAAGAATTAAATGAAAAACTCGAAAAAAATCCGAAACTGCAACAATTCCCGATTTCATTCGAGTCGCGCACGGATGTAATGCGCGAAGTAATGGGTTGGATATTGCCGTTCGCAATCATTATCGCCGTTTGGATTTTCATTTTCAGACGCATGGGCGGCGGAGGCGGCGGAATGTTTAGCATGGGAAAATCGAAAGCTAAACTTTTTGACAATGAAAAATCTAAGGTAAAAATCAATTTCAACAATGTTGCAGGCTTGGAAGAAGCCAAAATTGAAGTTCAGGAAATCGTTGATTTTCTGCGAAATGCAGAAAAATACACCAAACTCGGCGGTAAAATTCCTAAAGGCGCGTTGCTCGTAGGACCTCCCGGAACCGGTAAAACGCTGTTAGCCAAAGCCGTAGCCGGTGAAGCCAACGTTCCGTTTTTCTCAATGTCAGGTTCCGATTTTGTGGAAATGTTCGTAGGTGTGGGCGCATCGCGCGTACGCGATTTGTTTGCACAAGCCAAAGCCAAAGCTCCGTGTATCATTTTTATTGATGAAATTGATGCCGTCGGACGCGCACGCGGAAGAGGCATGGGACTGGGTTCAAATGATGAACGTGAAAACACACTAAATCAACTACTTACAGAAATGGACGGCTTCGATACCAATACCGGAGTTATCATCATTGCCGCCACAAACCGCGCCGATGTGCTCGACCCTGCACTGCTTCGCGCCGGACGTTTTGACAGACAAATTCACGTAGAATTGCCTGATTTAACCGAACGCGAAGAAATTTTCAAAGTCCATTTAGCACCGATAACAAAAGGCGATGACTTGGATGTTGCCGAACTTGCCAAGCAAACGCCCGGATTTTCGGGCGCAGACATTGCCAACGTATGCAACGAAGCCGCACTCATTGCTGCACGCCGCGACAGAACCAGCGTCGGAAAACAAGATTTCTTGGAAGCAATAGACAGAATCATAGGTGGTTTGGAGAAAAAATCGAAAATCATAACCAAATCCGAAAAGCGAACCATCGCATACCACGAAGCCGGACACGCCACCGTGAGCTGGAAATTGGAACACGCCCACCCGCTCATAAAAGTAACTATTGTGCCTCGCGGTCAAGCACTTGGCGCAGCTTGGTATCAGCCGCAAGAACGTCAAATTACAACGCGCGAGCAAATTCTTGACGAAATGTGCGCCCTTCTCGGCGGACGCGCTTCGGAAGAAGTTAATTTCGGAAAAATTTCAACCGGCGCGCTCAATGACCTCGAACGTGTAACCAAACAGGCTTACGCTCTAATTTCATTTTATGGCATGAGCGAAAAAGTCGGAAACATCAGTTTTTACGATTCCGAAGGCAGAAATGAATATGCTTTTCAAAAACCGTTCAGCGAAAAAACTGCCGAACTTATTGATGCCGAAGTAAAGGAACTCATTGATGCTCAATACAAACGTGCAAAGAAACTGCTAAGCGACAACAAAGAAGGTTTGGCAAAACTTGCCGAATTACTCTTGGAACGCGAAGTAATTTTTGCCAATGACTTGGAAGCAATTTACGGACCGCGTGAATACGACAGCGAATACGATGAAGAAGTGAAACGTATTCGTAATCAGCAAGTTGAACGTTTGAAAGAGCGAGAACGCATCAAAGCCGAAGCGGAAGCCAAAGAAAATTCCGAAGAAGAGGCAAACAAGAAAAAGTAACCCGTAATATAAAAACCGTCCGAATTTGGGCGGTTTTGTTTTTTTAGAACGAACATGCGTAAAACAGTCATTATCAGTCCGTTAAATTGGGGCTTAGGACACGCTTCACGCATTGTTCCGCTCATTTCGCAATTACTTGATAATGAGATTCTTGTCGTTGTGGCTGCCGAAAAAAAACAATCCGAACTGTTGCGCACAGAATTTCCGGAACTCACTTATATTCAACTTCATAACCCTGAAATTCGATATTCAGCCGGCAAGAATCAAACGTGGAAAATCTTCTTACAAATTCCAAAATTTATAATTGGAATAGTTCGCGAACACCTATCTTTGAAAAGATATTTGTCTGACAATCAGATTGATATTGTAATTTCAGACAATCGTTACGGATTCTTTTCAAAGCGTGTGCCGTCCGTTTTTATCACGCACCAACTTTCGCCAAAATTGCCAAAAAATATGCGCATTTTTGAACGACTCGCAGCACGAGTTCTGCGCGTTTTCATTAATCGGTTTGACGTATGTTTGATTCCGGATTTCTCAGGAACTCCTAATTTATCCGGCACACTTTCGCATCAAAAAATTATGCCGAAAAAATTTTCTTACATCGGAATTTTATCGCGATTTAAGAAACCTGAAATTGAATTTCAACCTAAAAAATACGACATTTTGGCAGTTTTGTCGGGACCGGAACCCCAACGTTCGATTTTTGAAGAATTATTAATGAATCAATTAAAAAACAAAAAATTTTCGACACTCATTGTTCGCGGAAACCCTACTAAAAATTCAGAAGAAACGCTCGGAACGATTAAACTTGTTTCGCATTTGTCGGCAGAACAGTTGCAAACTGCTGTGAATCAAAGTAAAAACGTCATCATGCGCGCAGGTTACAGTTCAATTATGGATTTTGCAAAAATAGGAAAACCGGCGATTATCGTGCCGACACCCGGACAAACCGAACAAGAATATCTTGCTGAATATCTGAAAGATAGCATGCAATTTGTTTCGATAAAACAATCTGATTTTGAGATTGAAGATGCGCTTAAAAAATTGAGTGAGATTAAGAAACAACACTTTGAATTTCAGTCAGAAATCGATGCAAGTTTTATCCAAATTATTCGCCAAATTTTAGCATCTGCCGAATAGTTTTGCAAATTTGCTCACGCTTTTCTATCTTTACACAAATTTTCTTGAATGAATCAAATTACTGTACGCATTTATGCCCTTGTAATCAACAACAAACGCGAGGTTTTACTTAGCGATGAGCGTATTTTAGACAGTCCGATAACGAAATTTCCGGGAGGCGGTTTAGATTTTGGCGAAGGCTCACGCCAAACCCTCGAGCGCGAATTTATGGAAGAAATGAACGAAAAATGTGTCGTAAAAGACCATTTTTATACAACGGATATTTACCAGAAAGCCTTTGGACGCTCTCATATTCAGATGTTTGCGGTGTATTATAGTGTAGATTTTTTGAACGAGCCAAAACATCCGATTCATCATTCTCGCTTTGCAAAAGAAATTCAACCCGGCGAAAACAGTTTTTGGTGGTGTCCGATTTCGGAACTAAAACCAGAATATTTTACGCTGGAATCCGATAAAATTGTTGCTCGAAAATTACAAACTTTATACACAAACCAAGCATGAAACGCGTGGTCATAGCCGGCGGGAGCGGTGCCATCGGGTCGCATTTAGCTAAAATGCTGAAAGCCAAAGGATATTCCGTTGCGATTCTTAGTCGATTTGCAAAGCAAAGTTCTGATTTTGAATATTTTACATGGAATATAGATACAAAAACCATTGACCCGAACGCATTAGTCGGAGCAGACGCAATTGTGCATCTGGCGGGCGCAAATATCGGCGAAAATCGATGGACAGAATCGTTCAAACGTGAAGTAATTTCGAGCCGAGCCGATGCGGTTTCCATTCTCGCTACCGAATTAAAACGCTTAAATATTCAACCGAAAGTTTTTGTATCTGCCTCTGCTATTGGTTATTACGGAAGTGTAACCACCGATAAAATTTTCACGGAAACCGACCCGCCCGGAACAGATTTTCTCGGGCAAGTGGGAACGATTTGGGAAAATGCTGTAAATGAATTTAAATCTCTGAATATCAGAACGGTAATTCTTCGCACAGGCGTTGTTTTGGACAAAAGTTCCGGCGCGCTGCCAAAACTTTTGAAACCGGCAAAATTCGGTTTAGCATCGCCAATCGGCAGCGGCAAGCAGTTCATGCCTTGGATTCATATTGAAGATATTTGCAGAATGTATATTTATGCAATTGAACATCCTGAAATTCAAGGGGTTTACAATGGTGTTGCACCTGAATTTTTAACAAATTCGCAATTTATGAAAGCTCTCGCTAAAGTGTTGAATAAGAAAACGTTTGCGCCACGCGTTCCCGTGTTTATGTTACGCTTGATGCTTGGCGAAGGCGCTACAATTGTGTTAGACGGCAGCCGAGTTTCGGCAGAAAAAATTCGGAAAGCAGGTTTCAATTTTCAATTTTCAGAGATATATTCAGCACTCAATAATTTGATAAAACATTGATAATCATGCAAAATCAAGTTGTAGAAACCGCCATAATCGTGCGAAGCAAAACGCGCTTGGAGCAACTCACGGAACGATTCAACACCATCGACCAAGCAAAATTTTACATTGCGCAGTCGAAAGCAAATTTTATGATGAAAAAGGCAAAAGCTGAGGTTCAGATTCAAAGTAAACTCAGTGTTCCACAACAAGTTAGGTCTGAAATTCAAGCTCCGAGCGCAAAGGAATCCGAGCGCGAATTTAAACCTTACGAAGAAGAGCATAAGCAATTTTATACTTCGTTTGAAAAAGTTAAAAAAGAGCTTGAAGGGATTCTGAAAATCAAGGTGTTAGAACAAGAATTTTTGTCAACCTACATTTTTTCTCAAAAAGAAATTGTCATCGTACTTGGACAGGACGGTTTGGTTGCAAATACAGCAAAATACGTGCACGGTTTGCCGATTATCGCCGTAAACCCCGACAAATCGCGCTATGACGGTGTGCTGCTGCCCTTTACACCTGACAATTTTATGCCAAAAGTCCAAGAGGTTCTGTCCGGAAATTTTCAAGCCGAACACATTACAATGGCAGAAGTTGTGCTGAACGACGAACAGAAGTTGTTGGCTTTCAACGATTTATTTATCGGAGTTTCATCGCACGCCTCAGCGCGTTACCGATTGGAACTCAACGGAACATCGGAAAATCAGTCATCGAGCGGCGTAATCGTCTCCACCGGCGCGGGTTCGACGGGTTGGCTGAGTTCGTTGTTTAACATGGCAAACGGCATTATTCGGACGTTTTCCGCAGAAACGCCAATTCCGGTGCAAAATGTGTCGAAAGATTATCCGAATTTGTTTTTCGTTGTGCGAGAACCCTTCGTGAGTAAACATTCTTCGGCGAATATTGTAGCAGGACAACTGTCAGAAGGACAAATACTTACCATAGAATCGCAAATTCCTCAAAACGGCGTTATTTTCAGCGACGGCATCCAAACGGATTTTCTGAAATTTAACTCCGGAACCATTGCAGAAATCGGAATTGCGAAAGAAAAAGCAGTGTTGGTGATGTGAGCTTTGTAATCAGTATTTGTAAGAAAACGTGTAAATATTTGAATTTATGTAGGTTGTAGTCATTTTTTCAATCGAATGTTTTGTCATTTAGTAGTCATTCTGTTGTTTTTTAATAGTTTCAATTGAATTTCGATTGAATTTCAACAGAATTTCTAAAAACATTCGGAACGAAATTTCGCTATATCGTAAAGAATTTCATCAAGTTATGTGTTTTCTTACAAGCACTAATTAGAAGTTTGTGGTTAGAAATGAGGTGGTTATAGGTTTATTTTTTCGGCAAAATTTTAGTATTTTGTTGTTTTTTTGAAAATTAATAATTTCGGAATATTTTTTGTCGTTTAATAGTCAATCAGATTTTAAATAAATTAAGTTACAAAAAAAAATGAAAAATTTAATTGCATCGGCGTTTGCCGTTATCTTTTTTTTCGGAATGTTGTCCGCCCAAGATGCGACCACGCATGACCCGAAAGCAAAAAAAATCTTAGATAAAGTGTCGGCTAATACAAAGGCTTACAAAGATTTAAGCATCGTTTTCAAATACACTATCGAAAATAAACAACAGGATATTTCCGAAACACACGACGGATTTGCGTTCATGCAAGGTCAGAAATACAAAATCATTATTCCGGGAAACGAAATTATTTCCGACGGCAAAACAATTTGGTCGGTACAAAGTGAGGCTGAGGAAATTACGATTACAGCACCGTCCGAAGGCGATGACGATTTTTTCAACCCTGCGAAGTTGTTTACCATTTACGAAAAAGGCTTCAAATACCAATACTTAGGCGAAGAAGGCACAAATTACGTGATAGATTTGATTCCGGAAAAAGCAAATGAGAAAAATTTTTCGCGTGTGCGTCTCAACGTTGATAAAGTAAAAAATCAGCTTACGGCTATCAAAACATTCCGAAAAGACGGTTATGTTTTTTCGATAAATGTCTCTGATTTTAAGCCAAATACAAATTTACCGACGGAATTTTTCAACTTCAACAAAACGAATTATTCCGGTTTTGAAATCATTGATATGCGATAATCAGTTTGTCTTTATAAAAATAAAAAAGCCAAAATTAATCGTTTTGGCTTTTTTTAGGATATGGAATTTAGAAGTATAACTATTTGAATTTCATTAAATTACAACAAATCCTGTCGTAATTTTTCAATTTCTACGTTTGACAATTCAGTTGCATTGATAATAATCTCGTTTTGCAAACCATTTTTTATCAATCGGATTGCTATTTCGTTTTTTTGCTGAATCAAAGCTAATTCTTTTTGTTTTAGTGCTTTTTGCTTCTCCCATTCAATTTCCCAAGTCATGGTTTCTGCAATACTTGCATTTGAACTGAGAACCTCTAAATATTTCTGATATTCAGAGTATTGCTGTTTTGTCATTTGAAGTGTTTTAAGCTTTTCTCGTGCTTCTGCCAAACCTTTTGCTTTAAATTCGTCTTTAATTTCACTGTTTTTGAAGAAATAAATCCACTCATCAATACTGTTTTTGGCATTATCGTCGAATTGGTTAACACGAATTAAATAGTGAAAAGGGAAAATATCCGAAACGGATTGTTTGCTGAATAAAGTCTTTTGCTCATCGGAAAGCTCAAATATATCGTGCTGATTTACACCTTCAAACGAGGTTTGCCCCTTGTAAAAATAATCTTTACCTTGTCCAAAATTAAAATAAACAATACTGATAGTGATTACTTTTTTCACCATTCTGTAAGGTGAACCTTCTCTCATATAGTCTGTTATCACTTTCGATGCACCAAACAAAACTCGAAATAAATAATCAATTTCTCGAGTATTTTGTATTTCAACAATGATAATTTCGCCTTTTGAATTTTCAATCAAAATGTCAACTCGATTGCTTTTGTCTTCCTGAGTTTCTTTGTTTCCCTCTTCGGATAAAAGCGATTTTATTTTAACATCTTCGTTAAATAATTCGGATAAAAATCCTTCTAAAATTCCAAAATTAGCTTTGCTGCGAAGAATTTTCTTTGCAGCCCAATCGAATCGGATATGAGATTTTGCATTTGCTAACATTAGCTTACAGTCTTATTTCTGCAAATTTACGTTTTTTTTTATTCGTTTCAAAATTTCGTAAAATATAATTGAGTCCGGTCTAAAAAGCCTGTTTTATTTCAGCTAAACAATCTATATGCTTGA
>DYSM01000465.1 GCA_020718265.1 Draconibacterium orientale
TTAAATTACTAAAAATCAGAATTTTATGCAAGTTTTTAAATTTGGAGGCACAAGTGTTCAAAATTCCGAAAATATAAATAAGGTTATAACCGTAATTCGGGAAGCCTTAAAAAAAGACAGAACCATCGTGGTAGTTTCCGCGCTCAGCAAAACAACCGATTTGCTTATTGAAGCCGGAAAATTAGCTTCTGCCGGAAACGAAGATTATCGTAAACTGCTTAAAACCAACGAAGAACGTCATCTTCAAACCGCACGAGAATTGGTTCCGCTCACGATGCAAAGTGCTTTGTTGAGCAACGTCAAAAAACTTTGCAACGAGTTGGACGCCATTTTAGAAGGTGTTTTTTTGCTGAACGAATTGTCTGCACGCACCAAGGACAGAATTATCAGTTTTGGTGAGCTATTATCTTCTGTCATAATTGCTTACGCTTTTGAAGCAAACGAAATTCCAAACCAATGGGTGGACTCGCGCGAAATTATCCGAACCGATTCAACCTACGCACAAGCCGTTGTTGATTTTGTTGCAACGGAAAACGCTGTAAAACAAATATTTACAAAATCCAGAAAATTACTTTACATCTTTCCCGGATTTATCGGAGCCGACAGCAAAGGCATTACAACTACCTTAGGCAGAGGTGGTTCCGATTACACAGCCTCAATACTTGCAAATTGTTTACAAGCTGATATTCTCGAAATTTGGACAGACGTGAGTGGCATGATGACCGCCGACCCGCGCCTTGTTCCAAATGCCAAAGCAATATCGCAACTATCTTATTCTGAGGCATTAGAGCTTTCGCACTTTGGCGCAAAAGTGATTTTTCCGCCGACAATTTTGCCCGCAATGGCAAAAAAAATTCCAATTTTGGTCAAAAATATTTTTGCGCCGGACGATGTCGGAACTCTAATCGAAGAAATTCAAACTTCGTCTAAAAATCAGGTACTTGGCTTATCAAGCATCGGAAATATTGCACTTTTGACGCTCGAAGGCATTGGTATGATTGGAATTCCGGGGTTTTCAAGCCGGCTTTTCGGAGCACTCTCAGCCAAAAAAGTGAACGTAATTTTGATTACTCAAGGCTCGTCAGAACATTCAATTTGCGTGGCTGTGGACGAAAATTCTGCTGACAAAGCAAAACTCGTCGTCGATGCCGAATTTAATTACGAAATAAAAGCACAAATCGTTGAACCACTGATAATTGAGTATAATTTATCCATCATCGCACTCGTTGGCGACAACATGAAAAGTCACCCGGGCGTGAGCGGCAAAATGTTTGGAGCAATGGGTAAGAACGGCATCAATATCAGAGCGATAGCGCAAGGCTCGTCAGAAAAAAACATTTCTGCGGTCATAACGACTTCCGACATCAAAAAAGCGATGAACGTATTGCACGAAACGTTTTTTGAAACCGCTTACAAGCAAATTAACCTCTTTATTGTCGGTGCCGGAAACGTAGGAAAACGGCTTTTGGCACAACTTAAACAGCAGCAAACGTATCTGCTCGAAAAATTAAAACTCAATATTCGCGTGGTTTCCATTGCCAACAGCCGAAAATTTTGTTTCGATGACGAAGGCTTGGATTTAGAAAAATGGGAGATGCAATTATCAGAAGGTCAGTCAATTGATACAGTCGGTTATGTGGAATTTATTCGTTCCAAAAATTATCGAAATGCAGTTTTTATAGATAATACTGCAAATGCAGAAGTTCCGAAATTTTATCCGGAATTACTTAAAAAAAGTATTTCTGTTGTAGCTTCAAATAAAATTGCATGTTCTTCGGAATATTCTAATTATTTGTATTTGAAAGATTTAGCCAAAGAATTTAACGTGTCGTTTTTGTTTGAAACCAACGTTGGTGCAAGTTTGCCTGTCATCGGAACATTGAACGATTTGATTAGAAGCGGCGATTCAATCACGAGAATCGAAGCCGTTTTGTCCGGAACGTTGAATTTTGTATTTAATAATTACGATGGCAAAAAAACGTTCGCTTCCGTAGTGAAACAAGCTCAGG
>DYSM01000466.1 GCA_020718265.1 Draconibacterium orientale
AATCATTGGTCTTACCGGCGGAATCGGCAGCGGAAAGTCCACCGTGCGGCGCGTGTTTGAAACGCTCGATGTGCCGACGTACGATGCCGATTCGCGTGCGAAATGGTTGATGACGAACGATTTACAACTTGTGTCGGACATTAAAAATTTACTTGGCTCAGAAGCTTATTTTCCCGACGGCGCGTTGAATAAAAAACATATTTCCGACCAAATATTTCAAAACAAACAGCTTCTTACACAGATGAATGCGCTTGTGCACCCGGCGGTAGCGCGCGATTTTGCTCGCTGGACTGCCGAGCAAACTGCCGTTTACGTGATAAAGGAAGCTGCAATTCTTTTTGAATCAGGTTCTTACAAAGATTGCGATGCTGTTGTTTTGGTAACTGCGCAGGACGAAATTCGTATCGAGCGTGTTTGTGCGCGCGACGGCGTTTCGCCCGAAGCGGTGCGCGCGCGCATGGCAAATCAACTGGCGGAATCGGAAAAAATAAGTCGCTCGCAATTTGTAATTTCTAACGAAGGAACGCTTGCGCTGTTGCCGCAAATTCTGGAAATTCATCAAAAATTGCAGCTTTTGGAGCCAAAATCAAAAAAATAGCACAAAATATCAAACAAAACTCGCTAAAATTTTCGCCGAAAAAGAAATAAAACTATTTTTGTCCTTCGGTTTAAATCATAAAAATAAAAAACCCGTATGGATTTATCAAAAATTTTGTCCGTTTCCGGAAAACCCGATTTGTATAAACACATCGCACAGTCGAAAAACGGTATTGTCGTAGAATCGCTCATTGACGGCAAACGCATGAACGCCTTCGCAACCATGCGCATCAGTGCCCTGCAAGATATAGCCATTTATACAACCGGCGAAGATGTGCCGTTGGATCAGGTTTTTCGCAATCTTTTCCGACTTTCCGAAGGCAAAGAGGCTCTGAGCCACAAAGTTGCAGACAGCGACATCGTTGCGGAATTTGCAAAAGTTTTGCCCGAATACGACCGCGAGCGCGTGTATGTTTCGGACATGAAACGTGTCTTCAAATGGTATAACATTCTTTTGGGACACGGTTTGGTTGATGACAACGCGCCGGAAAAAAAGGAAGAAGCCGAAGTGAAAACAGAAGCTGAAACAGAATAAATTTCTGAAAATCAGATATTTATAAAAATAAAAAGCGTGACTCAAAAGTCGCGTTTTTTGTTTTTCGGCAGGTTTGCAAAAAAAGGTATCTAAATATTTCGTTATTTCGATAATTTTAAACAATTTTATGGTGCGTTAAACTTTTTTTAATGCTCATTTTCAAATGCTTTGCGTATTTTTGCATCGTCAATACGAACGAAATGCCGAACTGCACAGGTTTGCAACGACAATTGCACTGTCGATACTTGTTTTCGTGCCGATTTTCGGGCTTTTGCAATCGGCACGGGCGCAATCCGCAGCCGAACCGGTTCGGTGGCAGTTCGGTTACGAAATGATTGATGACAGTGCTCTGGTTATTGTCGCAAAAGCCACGTTGGACGCGGGATGGCGCTTGTTCGCACACGATGCAAACCCGAACGGTTGCGTGCCTTTGGAACTGACTTTGCAGGAATCCGAAGACTACGAAGCTGTCGGAAAATTTGCTGCGCAACGTACACCTTTGGCGGAGTTTGATTCTTTGCAAAACATTTATTTACTGTGTTTTAGGCAAGAAATTGAATTTCGACAACAGGTAAAATTGCATTCTACACAGCGTATTGTCTTGGTTTTAAACGTGTTCGGACAAAGTTGTAATCAGGCTCTCAAAGTATGTGCGCCTGTGATGATTGAGGAAACTCTTTATATTGGGTTTTAGAAAAATTGATTTTAAATATTTTTTTTTTGTATTTCGACCTTACACTATTTCTTTTTTTACATAAAATTGGATAAATTGAAAAATAAATCACAAATAAATATAAAGTTATCGTCTGACAATGAATATATTTCTTGGTTCAAAGAGATTAAAGCAAAAGTATATCGATT
>DYSM01000467.1 GCA_020718265.1 Draconibacterium orientale
TAATTTAACTTTACAAACTTTCAACTTTATGACTTTTTATACTGAACTCATATATTTTTCTAAAATGATTTCTTGAAACGTATTTTCTATTCTGACTTCACAATTTTCTTATCCTTAAACGATTTATCTTTATCGGTTGAAAAGCGAAGCAAATCGTAGGCAACACCTTTATTTTTAACGGTTACGATGGTATATTTTGTCAAATTATCGGGCGTTTCGGTGTTTGTGTCTAAGCGTTCGCCGTTTACGTCGATTGTGGTTTTGATAAAATACGGCTCGAAATGTTTGAATTTACTGATATCAAATGTTTTAGCATACATTGTGTTCGTGTCGGAACGCAAAATTTTGGTGTTCCAAATCACACTGTCTCCTGCGTCAAGTTTCAGTCCGGCGGTAAACGGGTCGATTTTATCATTTTTGGAAATTATCATGCAAAAATCCAAAGTGTCCCAATATTGATGCGTATTTTGAACCAAAACAGTATAAGTAGTTTTTCCGCACGAAACAAAAAACAAAGACAAAACAATGAAAATCAAGGTGTAACCAATTGCTTTCAGAACTATCTGCTTAGAGGTTGTGCAAACATTTTAACATCGGTTTCGGTAATACTGTCGTTGCTCAGAATTATGAGGCGTTCTAACACGTTGCGTAGTTCTCGGATATTTCCTGTCCAATTGATGTTTTGTAATTCTTTGACTGCGCCTACGGTAATTGTGCGCGGAGCCATGCCGTATTCGGTGCAAATTAAATCGATAAAATGCTCGGCAAGCAGCGGAATATCTTCGATGCGCTCGTTAAGCGACGGCACGTGAATGAGAATAACACTGAGGCGATGATAGAGATCTTCGCGGAAACGTCCTTCTTTGATTTCTGCTTTGAGGTCTTTGTTGGTGGCGGCAAGCACGCGCACGTCCACAGGTATGGATTTGTCGCTGCCGACGCGCGAAATTTTATTTTCCTGCAAAGCGCGCAAAACTTTGGCTTGCGCGGAGAGGCTCATGTCTCCAATTTCGTCCAAAAAAATTGTGCCGCCGTGTGCTTGTTCAAATTTTCCGCTGCGTTGTTTGTGTGCCGAAGTGAATGAACCTTTTTCATGTCCAAACAACTCACTTTCAATAAGTTCCGAAGGAATTGCAGCGCAATTAACTTCCACAAACGGACCTGCGGCGCGCTTGCTGCTCTCGTGTAGGCTGTGCGCCACGAGTTCTTTTCCGGTGCCGTTTGAGCCGGTTATGAGCACGCGTGCATCGGTTTCGGCAACGCGTTCTATCATTTCTTTGATTTGCAAAATAGCGTCAGATTCGCCTATCATGGAAAATTTTTGGGTAACTTTCTTTTTCAACGCTTTAGTTTCTGTAACTAATTTGCTGTGCGTGGTTGCATTTTTTATGGTAACGAGTAACCGGTTCAAATCCAACGGTTTCTCGATAAAATCGTACGCGCCTTTTTTGATGGCGTCCACGGCGGTTTCAACGGTTCCGTGCCCGGAAATCATTACCACTTGTGTGTCAAAACCATTTTCGAGAATTTGGTCTAAGACTTCAATGCCGTCCATGCCGGGCATTTTGATGTCGCAAAGTACGACATCAAACTCCTCTTTTTCAAGTATTTTGAGTCCTTTCATGCCGTCTTCGGCGAGGGACACGCTGTGTTTTTCGTATTCGAGAATGTCTTTTAACGCATTTCGGATTGCTTTTTCGTCGTCGATTACCAGAATTTTTGCCATGATTTTACTTTCAAATCGTAATGAGTTGTAAAATTAGAAATTGATTGCATATCTGCAAATCCTTTTTTACGAAATTCAAATAAAAGTGTATAAAAATTTGCTTACGCTGCGCTTATGTTTGCCAAAGTTTCTTTACACAAAGTTACATTTATCTGATTCTAGTTAGCAAATACGCTTTGAGAACTTTGACAAAATTCTCATTATGAATGAGTTCAGTATAAAAAGTCATAAAGTTGAAAGTTTGTAAAGTTAAATTA
>DYSM01000468.1 GCA_020718265.1 Draconibacterium orientale
CGTTCGGGGGTGTTTTTGCCCATGAAAAAGTCGAGCATTTTGGCGATGGATTCTTCTTTGTTAATCAAAACAGGGTCGAGGCGAATATCTTTGCCTATAAAATTACTAAACTCATCGGGCGATATTTCTCCGAGACCCTTAAAGCGAGTGATTTCAGCCGTTTTACCCAACTCGTTTATGGCGGCAACGCGCTCATCTTCGGAGTAGCAATAGCGTGTAACTTTTTTGTTTCGTACACGAAACAGCGGGGTTTGCAAAATATAAAGGTGTCCGGCTTTGATGAGTTCGGGAAAAAATTTTAGAAAGAACGTGATAAGTAAAAGCCGGATGTGCATACCGTCCACATCGGCATCTGTTGCAATTACAACGCGGTTATAACGCAAGTTATCAAGACCTTCTTCAATGTCGAGGGCGGCTTGGAGCAGCGCAAATTCTTCGTTTTCGTACACCACTTTTTTGGTTTTGCCGTGCGTGTTGAGCGGTTTTCCTTTGAGGCTGAACACGGCTTGCGTATTCACATCGCGGGCTTTGGTGATAGAACCGCTTGCCGAGTCGCCCTCGGTAATGAAGATGGTGGTTTCGGCGGCTCGTTCGTTTTTCGAATTAAAATTAACACGACAATCGCGCAATTTTTTGTTGTGAACTTTGACTTTCTTGGCAGTCTCGCGTGCCATTTTTTGGATGCCCGAAATTGCTTTTCGCTCCTTTTCGTTTTCCAAAATGCGGTGTTGCATCGCCTCGGCTGTTTGCGGATTTTTATGTAAGTAAAGTTCAAAATGTTTCGACAAAAAATCCATAATGAAGCTGCGCACACTCGGTCCGTCGGGCGCAATGTCTTTGGAACCGAGCTTAGTTTTGGTTTGCGATTCAAACACAGGCTCTTGCACTTTGATACTTACCGCTGCAACGAGACCGGAGCGTATATCGGCAAAATCGTAATCTTTCTTGAAAAAATCGCGCACCGTTTTCACAATCCCCTCGCGAAACGCCAGCAAGTGCGTGCCGCCTTGCGTGGTGTTTTGTCCGTTTACGAAACTGTAATACTCTTCGCCGTATTGGTTTCCGTGTGTGATTGCAATTTCGATGTCGTCTTCTTTCAGATGCACAATCGGGTAACGGCGTTCTTCTTCGCTGATATTTTCGGCTAACAAGTCGAGCAGTCCGTTTTTAGAGAAAAACTTTTGACCATTGTAGTTTATCGTCAAACCGGAGTTTAGATAAACATAGTTTTTCATCATTTGTGCGATATACTCATCTCGGTAGCTGAAATTTGTAAAAAGTTCATTATCGGGAGTGAAAATAATTTCTGTTCCGTTGGCTTGTTCCGATTTTTCGATTTTACGGTCAGCCACAACGTTTCCGCCGGTGTATTCCACTTCTTTCATCTCGCTTTCGCGAAACGCACGAATGATAAATTTTGACGACAGTGCATTTACTGCTTTGATACCCACACCATTAAGACCAACTGATTTTTTAAATGCAGTGGAGTCATATTTTGCTCCTGTGTTCATTTTGGAGGACACATCCAACACTTTTCCGAGCGGGATTCCGCGTCCGTAGTCGCGAATGCGCACTTGAGCGTCAGAGAGTTCGATGTCAATTTTTTTGCCGTTGCCCATCATAAATTCGTCTATGGAGTTGTCCATCACTTCTTTAAGCAACACATAAATACCGTCATCGGGTGATGAGCCGTCTCCCAATTTTCCGATATACATTCCGGGACGTTTCCGTATATGCTCTTTCCATTCGAGGGTTTGTATCGAATCTTCAGAATAAACTACCGACATTTTTTTTCAATTTAGGGGTATATAAAAACCTTACAGTTTTCGGATGTAAAGTTATATGTAAATTTTCATCTGACAAAATTCTTTATTTTTCTGCAAACCTGCAAATTTTCGGGCAATTGATTATCAACAAAGTGTAAAGTTCGTAAAGTTTTACGCGAAAACGCAGAGACGCAAGGTTTGCGACTTCAGAGCAA
>DYSM01000469.1 GCA_020718265.1 Draconibacterium orientale
CATTAATCGTTAAACATTAAACATTAAAATATGGCATTAGATTCAAGAATACCACACGGCAAAGTCGAAGAAAAGTGGTCTCATTATAAAGCACATCAAAACTTAGTAAACCCTGCCAACAAACGTAAAATTGACGTTATTGTAGTTGGCACCGGACTTGCCGGAGGCGCAGCCGCTGCAAGTTTGGGTGAATTGGGTTTCAAAGTAAAAAACTTTTGTTATCAAGACAGCCCTCGCCGTGCGCATAGTATTGCTGCACAAGGAGGTATCAATGCTGCAAAAAATTATCCAAACGATGGCGACAGCGTTTTTCGCTTATTTTACGACACTGTAAAAGGAGGCGATTATCGTGCACGCGAAGCCAACATTTACCGATTGGCTGAAGTAAGCAACGCCATTATAGATCAAGCCGTTGCACAAGGCGTACCGTTTGCTCGCGATTATGGCGGGCTTTTGGACAATCGTTCGTTTGGTGGAGCATTGGTTTCACGTACTTTTTACGCTCGTGGACAAACCGGACAACAATTACTTTTAGGTGCTTACGGCGCACTCAACCGCCAAGTAGCTGCCGGAAGTGTGAAAATGTATCCACGCACCGAAATGCTCGACGTAGTGATGGTCGATGGAAGAGCCAGAGGAATTGTTACTCGCAATTTAATTACAGGCGAAATAGAAAGCCATTTTGCTCATGCTGTGGTCATTGCAACCGGAGGTTACGGAAATGTATTTTTCCTTTCAACCAATGCAATGGGCTCAAACGTAAGCGCAGCTTGGAAAGCTTACAAAAAAGGAGCTTACTTTGCAAATCCATCGTATGTTCAAATTCACCCAACTTGTATCCCAGTTCATGGCGATTTTCAATCGAAATTGACTTTGATGAGCGAAAGTTTACGCAACGACGGACGTATTTGGGTTCCAAAAAAGAAAGAAGATGCCGAAGCTATTCGTGCAGGTAAAAAAACTGCCGAAGATATTCCCGATGAAGACAGAGATTTTTACTTAGAGCGTCGTTATCCGGCTTTCGGAAACCTTGTTCCGCGCGATGTGGCTTCACGTGCCGCCAAAGAACGCACCGATGCAGGTTTTGGTATCGAAGCAAACCCAACCAACGAAGGAGTTTACCTCGATTTCAAATACGCTATCGAACGACTTGGCGAAGACGTAATTCGTGCTCGTTACGGCAACCTTTTCCAAATGTACGAAAAAATTACCGACCACAATCCCTATAAAACCCCAATGAAAATCTTTCCAGCCATTCACTATACAATGGGCGGAATTTGGGTAGATTATGAATTGCAAACCACCGTAAAAGGTTTGTTTGCCGCAGGCGAAGCAAACTTCTCTGACCACGGAGCAAATCGTTTGGGCGCATCGGCATTGATGCAAGGTTTGGCTGATGGCTATTTTGTTCTTCCTTATACACTTCAAAATTATTTGGCTGACCAAATAAACGAACCACGTATGGATCCAAAAACAAAAACCGAATTTGTGGAAGCTGAAAAAACCGTAAGAACACAAATTGATAAATTGATGAACATAAAAGGCACACATTCTGTCGACTATTTCCACAAAAAACTTGGAAAAGTAATGTGGGATCATGTAGGAATGGCTCGCACAAAAGAAGGATTGCAAGCAGCTATTAAAGAGATACAACAAATTCGTAAAGATTTTTGGGCAGATGTGCGCATTCCGGGTGAAACAAATACGGTAAATGTGGAACTTGAAAAAGCAAATCGTGTAGCCGACTTCCTCGAACTAGGCGAATTGATGGCTCGTGATGCTTTAATGCGCGAAGAATCGTGCGGCGGACACTTCCGCGAAGAATACAAAACCCCAGAAGGCGAAGCTTTGCGCGACGACCAAAACTTCATGCACGTAAGCGCATGGCAATACAACGGCGAGGGCAAAGAACCTATTCTTCACAAAGAACCGCTTATTTACGAAGCTATTGAGGTAAAAACTCGTAACTACAAAACGTC
>DYSM01000470.1 GCA_020718265.1 Draconibacterium orientale
TTTGAAAATATTTTATAATTTAAGTAAATTGCTTATTATCAGTAATTTAACTTTGCAAACTTTCAACTTTATGACTTTTTATACTGAACTCACTAATTTTTCAAAAGTTCGTCTATCCGTGCGGCGTAATCCATGGAATCGTCGAGGAAAAACGCCAATTCCGGAATTTTTCGAACCTGATTTTTGATAATGTTGCCCAAATCGTAACGAATTCCCGATGTGGTCTCGCGAACGCTTTGAAGCGTTTCCTGCGAATTTTCCGCAGGAAAAATGCTGAGATAAATTTTCGCCAAACTCAAATCGGGCGACACGCGCACAACGGTAACGCTAATCAATTTGCCCGGAAATTCGTTGCCGCGTCGGAGCAATATCATGCTGATTTCGTGTTGTATGAGCTTTGAAACTTTGTTTTGTCTTGTGGTATCCATCCTAAAAAAAATAATTTTCTGTAAAATATTAAAGCCCAAAGCTGAATATTTTTTATCTTTGAGCAAAATCAAAATTACGAATAATTCAAATACAAAGCATTATGTTTTCACAAGAAACCTATATTCGCCGTCGCCGAACGCTGACAACTAAGGTGTGCGCGGGCATTTTATTTTTTCCGGCAAACAACGAAATGTCGTTCAATTATCCTGCAAACACGTATTCTTACCGTCAGGACAGCACGTTTTTATACTATTTTGGCATAGATAATCCGGGTTATGCGGGCATTATGGATGTGGACGCCGGCGTTGAAATTTTGTTCGGAAATGAAGTTACCATGGACGACATTATTTGGTCGGGTGCGTTGCCGTCACTGAGCGAAACTGCACACAGCACGGGCATTCACGTAACAAAACCGTTTGACCAATTAGCCGAATATTTGAAAAAAGCACAATCTTTAGGTCGAAAAATCCATTATTTACCGCCTTACCGCGATGATATTAAAATTTTTATACACGAAACTTTAGGAATTCCGTTTTCCGAACTCAAAAAACAAGCGTCTGAAGATTTAATAAAAGGCGTGGTTGCGATGCGTTCCGTTAAAGAAATTCAGGAAATTGAAGACATCGAACGCACGGTGGACGTGGCTTACCTCATGCACACCGCCGCCATGCGCATGGCGCACGAAGGCAAAATTGAGCAAGAAATCGCCGGCGTTGTGGAAGGGCTTGCCATTTCGCACGGTCGTTCGGTTTCGTTTCCTGTAATTCTGTCGCAAAACGGACAAATACTTCACAATCACGGACATAACAATCCTTTGCAGAACGGCAGACTTATGGTAACAGACGCCGGTGCCGAATCCGCCATGCGCTATTGCAGCGACATTACGAGAACCGTGCCTGTGGGCGGAAAATTTTCGCAACAACAAAAAGAAATATACGAGATTGCGCTCAAAGCCAATGTTGAAGTTGCAAAAGCCGTGCGCCCCGATGTGTTTTACAAAGATATTCATTTGATGGCTTGCGAAATTATTGCCACCGGATTGACTGATTTGGGTTTGATGAAAGGCAATCCGAAAGATGCCGTTGCCGCCGGCGCACACGCGTTGTTTATGCCGCACGGCTTGGGGCACATGCTCGGTTTGGACGTGCACGATATGGAAAATTTGGGCGAAAACTACGTCGGATACGACAACACCGTGCAACGCAGTTCGCAATTCGGATTGGCATTTTTGCGACTCGCCCGCAAATTGCAACCCGGATTTGTGCTCACGGACGAACCCGGCATTTATTTCATACCCGCACTCATAGATTTGTGGAAAAGCGAAGGCAAACACAACGATTTCATAAATTATTCAAAATTAGAAGCTTACCGCGATTTTGGCGGAATTCGTATCGAAGATGATATTCTCGTTACCGAAAACGGCGCGCGCGTGCTCGGAAAACCGATTCCGAAAACCGTAGCCGAAATAGAAACTGAGATGCAAAAAGCAATATAGAGTCCGGTCTAAAAAGCCTGTTTTATTTTAGCTAAACAATCTATATGCTTG
>DYSM01000471.1 GCA_020718265.1 Draconibacterium orientale
ATGAAACTCACCGACCACGAAAAACGCGAAATCCTGAAACTCCTCGAAGCGGACAGACCTTTGCCCGATAAATATCGTTTCCTTTTATTTGACGATAAGCGCGAAGTGGAATTGATCTGGAACGGCAAAAGTAACGAAGTGACCAATATCGTTTTGCCTTTTCAGGTTATCGAGCAAGTGGACGAGCCGCGCGCCGAGAAATTAGCAGACACCGCGTTACAGTTGGATTTGTTCGACACGCGCGGAAGGCAAAAATCAGGCTGGACAAACAAACTCATTTGGGGCGATAACAAGTTAATTCTTTCGTCTTTGAAAAACGGCGCAATGCGTGAAGAAATTGAAAAGAACGGCGGAATCAAACTGATTTACATTGACCCGCCTTTCGATGTCGGCGCAGATTTTTCAATGGATATTGAAATTGGCGATGATACTTTCACCAAAAGACCAAACGTATTGGAAGAACTCGCCTACCGTGATACGTGGGGCAAAGGCGCGGACAGTTTTATTGCCATGATTTATGAACGCCTGATAATCATGCGTGATTTACTTGCGGACGATGGAAGTATTTATGTTCATTGCGATTATCGCCTAAACAGTTATTTGCGTTTGGCATTGAATGAAATATTTGGGTCAGGCAGTTACAAAAATGAAATAGTGTGGCAGAAGATTCGAACCACTAAAGCCCAAACAAATGGGTTTGGCATCGTTCATGATTCGATATTTTTTTATACCAAGTCAGAAAAATCTTTCTTTTCCAATGAGTACAGAGAGTTTGACGAGAAATATATTACAAGCCATTACAAGCCAGATTCAACAGGAAGACTTTTCAGAACCGTTTCGCTATTACAAAGTGGGCAGGGAGCATCCAAGAAATTTGGCGATATTGTTTTAGAGCCTCCCGCTGGTATGCACTGGATTTGGTCACAAGAAAGAATCGATGAAGCCATGAAAAGCGGGCTAATACGATTTACTTCAAATGGTCGTCCTGAAAAAGTACAATATCTTGATGAAATGAAAGGCGATATTGTAGATGACCTTTGGACTGACATATTTCCAATAAATTCTCAAGCAATTGAAGATTTAGGTTATCCAACTCAAAAACCAAAATCATTGCTTGAGCGAATTATCAACGCTTCGTCTAATGAAAATGATATTGTTGCCGATTTTTTCTGCGGCTCTGGCACAACCTTAGCCGTTGCCGAAAAACTCAACCGCAAATGGATTGGTACTGATTTGGGCAAGTTTGCCATTCACACCAGCCGCAAGCGTCTTATCGGCGTACAACGTGAACTCAAAGCCAAAGGCAAAGATTTTCGAGCCTTTGAAATTCTCAATCTTGGCAAATATGAGCGGGCGCATTATATCGGCGTAAATCTCAATTTGCGGGAAGAAGAACAAAAGAAACAACTCGAACAACGCGAGAAGGATTTTATCGCCTTGATTCTGCGCGCATACCGAGCCGAAGCAGTGGAAAATTTCAGGACTTTTCACGGCAAAAAATCAGGGCGCATGGTGGCGGTGGGTTCTGTCAACTTACCTGTCACCCGTTTATTTGTGGAAGAAATTATTTTGGAGTGCCGCGAAAAGCATATTTCCCGCGTGGACATTCTCGCCTTTGAGTTTGAAATGGGCTTGTTCCCCAACGTGCAGGAAGAAGCCAAATCCAAAGGCATTGACCTTGCGCTCAAATATATTCCGCGTGAAGTCTTTGATAAACGCGCCATCGAAAAGAATCAAGTTGTCTTTCACGATGTTTCTTATATCGAAGTCAAGCCGATTGTCAAAAAGAATAGCGTGGCAGTTGAACTAACCGACTTCTCGGTTTTCTACTCACAAGATTCAGTCGAAAACGCTTCCGCATCCCTGAAAGACGGCGCAAATAAAATTGTCGTGGAAAACGGCAAGATTATCAAAGTCTCAAAGGATAAGGCGGGGATTATCACCCGTGAAATCCTCACGAAGAAATGGACAGA
>DYSM01000472.1 GCA_020718265.1 Draconibacterium orientale
TTTGATGGCTTTTTAGACCGGACTCATACATTTAAATCATCAACACAACACATCAACACATCATCAAATTAAAAAATGTTTGAATTAAATTTTTCGACCTTTGCATACAGTTCGCTCGGGCTTTGGCTTGCGGGCGGAATCTTATTTTCTTTAAAAAATAAAAAACTTGTAACAGTCGGAAAATCAATGCAATGGAGTGGGGTAGCAGTGTTTTCTGTTTTTATAGCACTGCTTTGGATTGAGTTGGAACGCCCGCCGATGCGCACGCTGGGCGAAACACGTTTGTGGTATGCTATGTTTTTGTCTGTCATATCGTTAGTTGTTTATCAATTTAAAAAATACAAATGGTTTGTGCTTTACGGAACAGGCATGGCAAGTTTGTTTACAATATTGAATCTCGTTCATCCTGAATATTTTAACAAAGCCTTAATGCCTGCACTCCAAAGTGTGTGGTTTGTGCCGCATGTGATTGTGTATATTTTTTCGTATGCGTTGCTTGCCGCGTCTTCGTTGGTTGCGCTCAACACCTTATATACTATGTATTACAAAAAAAATAAAACTCAAACATTAGAGCTTGCCGATGATTTGGTAAAAGTCGGATTCGGATTTTTGACTTTGGGCTTAATTTTCGGCGCATTGTGGGCAAAAGAGGCGTGGGGCAATTATTGGACGTGGGACCCGAAGGAAACCTGGGCTTTTCTGACTTGGATTGGTTATTTGATTTATATTCATTACCGACAACAATATCGCGAAAAAACAAAAACACATGCGTGGATTCTTGCTTTGGCGTTTGTAGTTTTGCTAATTTGTTGGTTTGGTGTGAATTACTTACCGTCTGCCGCAAACAGCGTGCACACTTACGGAGCCGGACAATAGAAATCAAATTTTAAAATAAAGAAAAATAGTTATATTTGCCGAACAAAGAAAATATCGAAGAATATGAGTATAGTTTTTTTGGTCGGAGGGCTTGCTGCTATCATTTTCGGTGCAAACTGGTTGGTCGGCGGTGCGTCGGCACTTGCGAAGCGTTTCAACGTACCCGACATGGTTATCGGTCTTACGATTGTTTCTATCGGCACGTCCACGCCGGAGCTTGCCGTGAGTGTTATGTCGGCACTTGAAGGTACGACCGGAATAGCCGTGGGGAATGCTTTAGGCAGTAATATCGCAAATATTTTATTGATTTTGGGCGCGTCAGCCATAATTTACCCGCTTACGGTCAATAATAATACGCAATACAAAGAAATTCCGCTTGTTATTTTGGCAACGTTGATTCTCGGATTTGCCGGCAATGATATTTTTTTCGATAACGCGGCATCAAATATGATTTCCAGAACTGACGGTATGGTGATGCTCGGATTTTTTGCAATTTTTATGTATTACACATTTCAAATTGCCAAATCGGACGATGGTGCGGCGGCGGAGCAACTCCAAAAAATGTCGATTGGGAAATCCGTACTGCTGATTATTTTAGGAGTAAGCGCACTTTTTTTGGGCGGCAAATATTTTGTTGAAGGCGCCATTGTTGTCGCTAAATACTTTGGAATGAGTGAATCGCTTATCGGTCTGACGATTGTTGCCTTCGGAACATCGTTGCCGGAGTTGGCAACTTCTATCGTGGCGGCAACCAAAAAAAACGTCGATATTGCAGTCGGAAATATTGTGGGGTCAAATATTTTTAATATCTTTTTTATTCTCGGTGTTACGGCTGTTATCAAACCGTTGCCGCTTGCTCCGGGTTCAAATATTGATATTGCAGTAGCACTCGGCGCGGCTATGTTGTTGTTTATGAGCACATTTGTGTTGCACAAAAAAGTTGTAAACCGCACGGAAGGCGGAATTTTTGTCGTTTCTTACCTTGCATACATTACATTTTTAATTTTAAATCAATGAGTTCAGTATAAAAAGTCATAAAGATGAAAGTTTGTAAAGTTAAATTACTGATAATAAGCAATTTACTTAAATTATAAA
>DYSM01000473.1 GCA_020718265.1 Draconibacterium orientale
TCAGATACCTTCTCCTAGTACATCAAGTGCATTTTGGATTTTTCGCGCCAGCCTGCATCGCTTTTGTAATCGGAGAAGAAGATTTTCAGGTCGGCATCGCTCTTGTAATCAACGAAATATATTTTTTTGTCGGCATCGCTTTTGTAATCTACAAAAAACCATTTTCCGTCGTTTCCGGAAGCATCACTTTTGTAGTCGCATTTATACACAACTAAATCAGCATCGCTCTTGTAATCAACGACAAACACTTTTACTTCGGCATCACTTTTATAATCTGTGGTAAACACTTTTTGCGCCGAAATATTTACGCCCACAAGCGCAAGTACTAAAATTAGAACAAACTGTTTCATATTTTTATGATTTTCTATTTTGATTCAAAAAAAATTAAATTCCACAACAAATATACGTGATTTTAGTCAAAAAATCAATTTATTTTTTTGGAAACGAACTCATTTAACGTAAAAGTGTCTTTGTGTCTAACACCTTTGGGCGTTTGTTGTAGCGTGCAACATTCGTTGTACAAATCATGTTCAAAAAACAGAATGTAATCGCCGGCAAGGGCTTCTGAAAAAAACTGTTCTTTGTCTTGCAACGTAATGAGCGGGCGCGTATCGTAGCCCATAATGTATGGCATCGGCAGGTGCGCGGTGCTCGGGAAAAGGTCGGCACCGTACACAATCGTACGTCCGTTAAAGTGCACAAGCGGAATGAGTTGCCCGTCGGTATGTCCATTATAAAATTTAACAGAAATTCCTGGCATGAGTTCGCCTTCTTGTTCGACCATGTTGATAACATTGTGTTCTTTGAGCGGAATATAATTTTCGGGCAGAAAAGAGGCTTTTTCGCGTCTGTTTGCAGTTTCCGCCCAGAGCCAATGCGCCTTTCCGATGTGATATGTCGCATTCGGGAACGCCGGTGCAAGTTCGCCTTCATCGTCATACGCAACAGCTCCGCCAACGTGGTCGAAGTGTAAATGCGTAATTATGACATCGGTAATATCTTCGGCTTTAAAACCGATTTTTTCCAGAGACGACATCAATGTTGCATCGCCGTTCGGATAATAATGCCCAAAGAATTTTTCGCCCTGTTTGTCGCCCATGCCTGTATCTATCAACACTTTGCGATTATCATCTGTTTCAACAAGCAAACAACGCATCGCCCAGTTGCAGAGATTATTTTCGTCTGCAGGGTAAAGTTTATCCCAAATAACTTTGGGCACCACGCCAAACATTGCGCCGCCGTCGAGCTTTAAATTTCCGGTTTCTATGGAGTATAATTTCATAATTCTTTTTTTTAATTTATTGTTTGTCAAAAATAGTCATAAAGGAGTCATTTGTTGTTGTTTTCAGTTTCAATTGAATTTCAACAGTTTACCAAAACATTCAAGGTGATATTTCGCTTAAAATGTTGGTTTTCTGTCCACGACTTGTTGCCCGTCTTCGGTGAACGTATGACCGCATTTTTTGCATTTTTTGTGCAATTCGTAGTCGCGGTAGGTAACGAGCGTGTGGCGAGTCATTCGTTTTTCGGGCACATATTCACTTTCGCGCTTTGTAAACGGCTCGGAATACGTTGTGTCGGTGGTTTGGATTGTGAAAAATCCGCCGCATACCTCGCAGCGATTTCGCCTGACTATCAGAAAAACAATCAGTGCGACAACGGCAATGGCAACAATTGCAATAATGGTTTCTTCTTTCATGTGGGTTCGATTTTATTTTGCAATAATACGAAAAAACGAGATAAAATGGTTGAAAAATCAATTCAAAACTCAGAAAAATACAAAATAATGCGACTGTCTCACTTCCTAACGTAGCAGTTCGGCAGATTTTGAAATAACGCCACAGTGTTTTAGAAAGAGAGCTGAATTCAAGTCACTATTTTCAAAAAAAAACACTGATAATCAAGCATATAGATTGTTTAGCTAAAATAAAACAGGCTTTTTAGACCGGACTCAACTATTAAAAGACA
>DYSM01000474.1 GCA_020718265.1 Draconibacterium orientale
AAATCATTGCAAATATAATAAAAAAAAATACAAAAAACAAAGAAAAACAAAAAAAAGCATTGCGGCGAAAAAAAAATTGCCGACAGCGAAAAAAACACTGACGGCAAATTATTTTTTAATCAAAACAAATGCTAAGTTACAAATAAAGAGTAAAAAAGACCGAATCAATACAGTTACATCATTTATTAACTCACTATTTAGGCTTCAATCCTTAAAGCGGAATATTACCATGTTTCTTTTTTGGCAAATTATCCACCTTGTGTTCGAGCATTTTGAAACCACGAATCAAACGATCACGCGTTTGGCGGGGTTTAATTACCTCATCTATGTAACCTCTTGCAGCGGCATTGTAAGGGTTTGCAAACAGTTCGTTGTACTCTTCCTCTTTTTCTTTGTGCTTTTGAGCCGGATTTTCAGCTTCGGTAATTTCTTTTTTGAAAATAATTTCCGAAGCACCTTTTGCGCCCATTACGGCAATCTCGGCAGTAGGCCAGGCAAAATTCAAATCAGCGCCTATGTGCTTAGAATTCATCACATCATAAGCCCCGCCATAAGCTTTGCGGGTAATTACGGTAATGCGTGGAACGGTAGCTTCCGAAAAAGCATACAAAAGTTTTGCGCCATTCATAATAATGCCATTCCATTCTTGGTCAGTACCCGGCAAGAAGCCCGGAACATCTACCAAAACAAACAACGGAATATTGAACGAATCGCAAAAACGCACAAAACGAGCACCTTTTATCGAGGAGTGATTGTCCAACACTCCCGCTAAGTGCATCGGTTGATTGGCTACTATGCCTATGCTTTTTCCGGCAAGTTTGGCAAAACCTACCACTATGTTTTCGGCATAATTTTTATGCACTTCCATAAAACTTTCTTTGTCCACCACACTACAAATCACCTCTTTAATGTCGTAAGGTTGGTTTGAATTGTCGGGAATAATATTATCGAGCAAAGGGCGGCATTCGTCGGCAGCTTTGTAAACATTCGCAGGCGGAAGTTCTTCGCAATTTTGCGGAATATAGCTCAACAGACGTTTGATGTGATTGATGGCATCGAGCTCATTTTTAGCAGCAAAATGGGCAACACCCGATTTAGACGAATGGGTAAGAGCACCACCCAATTCGGTAGCCGTAACATCTTCGTGCGTAACGGTTTTCACTACGTTAGGTCCGGTTACAAACATGTACGAATTCTTTTCGACCATAATGTTAAAGTCCGTAATAGCAGGCGAATACACCGCACCACCGGCACAAGGTCCCAAAATAGCAGAAATCTGTGGCACAACACCCGAAGCACGTGTATTGCGGTAAAAAATATCGGCATATCCGGCAAGCGAAACCACACCTTCTTGTATGCGAGCACCGCCCGAATCGTTCAAACCAATAACAGGCGCACCATTTTTCATGGCTAAATCCATTATCTTAACAATCTTTTCGGCGTGAGCCTCAGAAAGAGAGCCACCAAAAACAGTAAAATCTTGCGAGAAAACATAAGCTAACCTTCCGTTGATAGTTCCAAATCCGGTAACTACACCATCGCCTAAAAATTGCTGTTTATCGAGCCCAAAATCTCTCGAACGATGTTTTACCAACATACCCAGTTCTTGAAACGACCCCTCGTCCATGAGCAAATTAATACGTTCACGTGCCGAAAGTTTTCCTTTTTGGTGTTGCGATTTTATTCTATCTTCGCCTCCACCAAGCAAAGCTTCTTTTTGTTTTTGTTCTAAAAGACTTATTTTATCCATTGTTTATCTTTGGTTATATTACGATTCTTTTAATTGTTTGCTAAATTTATGCAGTTGCAAAGATATGTAATTATGTAGAAATGAAGAAATGTAAATGAAAATTAATACGTAATCGTAATATATTTTTTTTGACGCAAAATATTAAAATGCAGATTTTCAGCGCAAAATATTCTATTAATAAATTGTGATATTGTTAAATTGCTAAATTG
>DYSM01000475.1 GCA_020718265.1 Draconibacterium orientale
ACGTAATTATTTGTTTATTTAGTATTTATACCATACTTTTTTGAGTGGATACGATATTTCGCTATATCGTAAAGAATTTCAACAAGTTATGAGTTTTCTTACAAGCACGAAATATCAGCAAAAATTCAGTCGAAAAATTCGAAAAATTGGCATGATATCAACGAATGACTTCATTGCGAAACGTAAAAAAATCCGCCTTAAAAAAAAAGGAGGCTCGAAAGCCTCCTTCACAAAAAGTGTCAAACAAATTATTTTTGTATTACGATATTACGAATCACTGTTTCTGAATTTTGCAGTGTTATACGTAAATGATAAACGCCTTCGTTGAGTGTCGAGAGATTTATTCGAGAGGAATTGTCGAAAAACGAAGCAACTAAACGACCTGTAATGTCTGTAACTTCAATTCGTTCATAAGCAACCGAAGATTGTATCGTAAATTCGCCGGTGTTCGGGTTCGGGAAAATCAGAACCGTTGCATCCGAAATATTTTGCATGTCCACGGGGCTTAAAACATTGATGTTTATTCTGTCATAAGTTTCTTCTCCAAATTTATCGGCAATTGTAACAGAAATTCTGTAATCACCTTGTTGCAGGGCAATACCTTCAAATATTCTTGTTTCCGGATTGTATGTGAGCCATTCGGGCAACATTTCAGTATCAACATGAATAGAAATACTGTCTGCAAAATCATAATCCGCATAATTTGCAAGATTCAGTGCAATATTTACAGCAGAACCTGTTTCAACCGAAATATCATTTATCTCATTGAGAACGACAGGTGCATGATTTTTCACAAAATGCAATACAAATCTGTCTGTAACCAATCCTCCGTTGTGCGTATATGTATAATTCTGCGAAGCAAAATCAACATAAGAGTTCAAATACAAGTCTTCCAAATAAATTTGAATCCCGTTGACAGTGTTTGAGTAATTTTCTATCGTATATGTTCCTGCAACTGCATTTAGACCTAAATTTACATTTTTTGAATCTAAAAGTTCTTCAAAACTTGCAATTGCAGAATAAATATTATCAGCATTAACGACAAAAATTTGCGGAACAACACTTGTCGGGAACATTTTTCGAGCATCAAATTTGGCGTCAAAATTATCGGTTGCTCCCGGAATAAAACGAATAACGGTCTCGTTACTGTTGCCTGCACCTGAAACGTGTACACGCATGACATTGTCGGGGTCGTTATTATTTCCTTTGTAGAACGCTTGATTATGGTGCTCACGGTCGGCTGCACGTAATAGTAACGAAGCATTATTGCTGTTTGTTTTCACAAAAAAGCCTTGTGCCACAGGAATATACGCAGTAGCACCTGAAGTTCCGATGGGGTCGGCGTTTTGAGAATAATTACCGCCTGTTGGTCTTGCTGCGGGCACATAGTAACGGTATTGCTCCCAATTATTCGTACCGTCCACTCCGTTGAACATATAAATTGCGCCTTCTACATTCGTGTCCCAAGCCGAGTTTGAGGCAACATCGTCCCAATTTAGAACTGCAGTAAACGGATTAGATATTAAGTTCCAACCTTGATTTTGGACGTTCGGCACCGCTGCTTTCAAGGTCAAAGTAACATCCGAGACATTCATAGTGCCTTCAAAACTCAATATCTGTGTATCGTGATAATACGCATAACCCGTTCCGACCGGCATTGCTCCCGAGCAAGTTGAACCCCAAGGCAGATAATCAATAGATGTCGGGGGTATTGCTCCGTAGCCGCCCCAAGTTGCTGTTGCATCCCAGTCATAAATATGAGGATTACCTACACCAACTCCGGCGATAGTCGCATTTGAAATAGGCGAACCAAAATAATGAAAACGTGTGCCGGGTATGTATAGTTTTACGGTACCCGGAACTGCTGCGGTATTATGAATAAGCGAGCCTGTTCCGGAGGCATCGGACAATACTCGTATGCCGGATGTTCCGTTATTATTGTAAACCGTTCCGC
>DYSM01000476.1 GCA_020718265.1 Draconibacterium orientale
CAAGCTAAATCCGGAAGTTGAACAATACTGTGTATTTTTGAAGAAACCACAGGTGTAAAGCCGGCAAACGGGTGTGTTGCGCCCCAAATTGACACAATCGGCACACCCGCAAGTGCCGCCAAGTGCATGTTTCCGCTGTCGGGCACAACCATAGCATCCAAATGCGACATCACGGCAATTTCGTCCGACAGGCTAAACCGTCCGATAAGAGATTTTACCGTTTTGAAATCACGTTCAAGCCCGTGCGCCTTCATTTTTTCGGAAGCTCCGCCGCCGAAGATGAAGATTTGAAAATTTAAATCGGAAAGATATTTAATCACATCGCGCATCCGGGCTTCCGGATACATTTTTCCGCGATGTGCCGCAAACGGTGCGATACCTATTTTCTTTTTTTGGGGTTGAAATTTAAAACCTTCCGGTAATGAATATTTTTTAGGCAGAAATTCAATCTTAAAATCAAATCCCGCCGCACGAAACGAATCAGCATAGCGTTCCGATGTGTGTTTCAACGGCTTACGAACTTTATTTTCTGTTCGGGTGAGTGCGCGTTTTTCTGCTCGCCCTTTGTTAAATACAAAAACCTTCGTGCGCGACCATGCAAAATATTTTCGTAAAATCTTGGTTCTGAGCACATCATGTAGGTCAAGAAATATATCAGGTTTGAAACTTTTTTTTAGTTCTCGAAAAAATTTAAACAACCCACGCACACCTTTATGTTTGTCGTATAAATCGGGAAAAACAAGGGTAACATTTTGAATATCAGTAAAAAGTGGCGCGAAATTCTGTCTGGTAACAACGCAAACCTCGTGCTGCGGATACGCGCGCACGAACGAGTCCAAAACCGGAACCAACATAGCAACATCGCCAAGCGCAGAGAGGCGTACGACACAAATTTTGAGAGATTTCATAATGCAAAATTATTTGATTTTAACAGTTCAGATAAAAATATTTAGTCAAAGTTCGATATTCATCCGTAAAATGATGATTTGATGAGAGTTCCGATAAAATTAATGAAGATAATTCAAGTGTAGATTTGTCGAAAGAAAATTCAGCCAAAACACGCTTGGAAGGTTTGACACTATTTGGAAAAACCACACATTTTGTTATGCAATATAAACTATAATCCTCTGACAATGAGCAAAATTCATCGAACACATCCGTAGGTAAAATGATGCCGAAAATACCTTTTGGCTGAAGCAATTTTCGTACACCGTTTAACAAAACTTCAAACGGTAAAGCATCGGCGTGGCGAGCTAAATTTCGCTTGTTATTGTCTGATTTTAAAGAATTTACAAAAAACGGCGGATTGGAAACAATGTAATCAAATTTTGTATCTGAGTTTTCGACAAAAGTTGTAAAATCGCTGTACAAAATCGTCATACGTTTTGTCCAAATACTTTGTTCAAAGTTGTGTTTAGCTTCTATAAAAGCCTCATAATCAATATCAAGAGCGTAAATTTCGCAACTTGTGCGCTGTGCCGCCATGAGTGCAATCACGCCTGTGCCTGTGCCGATGTCGAGAATTTTTCCGACTTGTGGAAAATTCGCCCATGCGCCGAGCAACACGCCGTCCGTTCCGACTTTTGCAGCCGCTTTCGACTGATTTACTGTGAATTGTTTGAATTGAAACGTCATATTATATAAGACTTCGCACATCAGATAACAGACAACTGAACATAAAACATTGTAAATCTACATTTTAATAATCATAAATGTAAAATTCTATATTCGGTTTAATATAATCAGCCACAAAGTTAGCAATATTTCTCGTAACGCACATCCTGCGCCAAGCCGTGCGCCAAGCCGACCACGTGGTGTTTATGCACTACGGCGAAATTATTGAGCAAGGCGCACCCGACGAATTCTTCAAAAATCCGCAAAGCGACAAACTGAAAGAATACTTGACGGACGGGAATTAGCCCGAATTATTCACAAGTTTGCATAAATAGTGC
>DYSM01000077.1 GCA_020718265.1 Draconibacterium orientale
GTTTTCTTACAAATACTAATTATGAGCCGAATGGTAAAAAAATCGGGAAATCGGTTCAAACCGTTGTAACAAAATCTGATAATGCAATTGTTTTAAAATCAGAAACTTTTAACATCAAAGAAGATACAGTTTTGTACAGTGTTGATGTAAAAATGACATGCAAAAACGGAAAATGGTATGTGGACATGAGCAACATGCTTGACCCGACTATGCTCTCGCAATACAAAGATATGCAAGTTGTTGTGGACGCCGATGAGATGGAAATTCCGGAAAAACCAACCGTCTGACAGAAATTTTACGACGCTAATGTTACCGCAACGATTTCAAATCAAGGTTTAAAAATTATGTCAATTACGATTGCAATTACAAATCGCATGGTTGAAAAAAGAGAAACAATCACAACACCGGCAGGCACATTCGATTGTTACAATATCACTTACGATGTGCAAACGGGCATGGGTTTCGTAAAAACTAACACAAAAACAGCCGAATGGTACTCAAAAAAAGCCGGCAGCGTGCGCACGGAAACGTTCGACAAAAAAGGAAAATTGATGGGTTATTCTCAAATTACCTCAATTAAAAAGTAAAATTATTCAAAAATCAACATAAAGCTCTGCAATTTTGCGGAGCTTTTTTTGTATTTTTGTCTGATATTTTCAAATGTAAATGGCTCAATTTTCAGACGAATTTCTTACTATTTCCGCACAGACAGAAGGCTTTTTCAAAGACAAAGGCAGTCGATTCTTGGCTTTTGCATTTCCGATAAAGTCTGAAAATGAGATTGATACATTTCGTGCCGAACTTAAAAAGCGTTTTTACGATGCTCGCCACCATGTGTATGCGTTTCGCTTGGGCGCGGATGCAAAAACCTATCGAGCAAGCGACGACGGCGAACCTGCAAATTCCTCCGGACAGCCTGTGCTGGGCGTGTTGCGCTCGCACGAACTTACAAATGTGCTAATTGTGGTTGTGCGCTATTTTGGCGGCACAAAACTCGGCGTTCCCGGCTTGATTCACGCATACCGAACTGCTGCCGAAGACGCAATTTCAAACGCAAAAATTGTAACCGAAACCGTAAAAATTAAACTAAGTCTAAATTTTGAATACACAAAACTAAACGATGTTATGCACATTTTGAAATCAGAAATGATTGAGCCGACCGAACAAATTTTTGAAATGCAATGTGAACTCAAATGTTTCGTCAGACAAGCTGATTTTGAACGAATTACAGGTCGCTTGCAAAAAGTTTGTGTTGTTCAATGAATCGTAGAGTTTACAGTTTAACTCTCATCTTTCTAAACTTTTCACGTTACAAACTCTCTGTCCTACCAATCTTTTTCAAGTTTTGTACGTGTAGCGTTTTTTTGGTCTTTTTTGAGTTTATCCTGAGTTTGCTTATCGTTTTGGCGGATAATATTCAGCAATTGTTTGGCGGCTTCGTCGGACATCATGATAGCTTTTGGCAGCGTGTCGGGGTCTTCGTTGTCCGGCGTGCCGTCGTTGTCCGAATCGGTATCTCGATAATCGGGTTTGCCGTCTTTGTCGGTATCTTTGGGTTGTTCCGGATTTTGACCGGCTTCGTAACTGTCCGGGATTCCGTCATTATCAGAATCTTGGTCTTTGTAGTCCTGAGTTTTGTCGTTGTCGGAATCGCGTGGTTTTCCGCCTTTTTCGTTCTCGGTTTCATCCGGAATTCCGTCGCCGTCCGAATCTTTTTTCTGATTTTTATCGCCTTCGTTGTTCTTATCCTGATTTTTGTCGTCTTTTTTGTCCTCGTTTTTGTCTTGATTTTTATCGTCGTCGCCGTTTTTGCTTTGGTCGTTTTGGTTATTTTGATTTTGACTATTCAATTTTTTCAAAAGCTCGTTTGCAATGAAGTAGTTGAATTTCACATCTTTATCAGTCGGATTGTTTCGCATGGATTGTTTGAAAGCTTCCACGGCTGTTTCAAGTTTTTTGAGTCCGTTTTCCGTATCTTTTCCGGCAAGAAGTTCTTCGGTTTGCTTCATGCGTAAGTTTCCCAAGTTGTACCACGCGTCGGCTAAAAGTTTTGTATTTGTTTGATTTTCAGTAATTTTTACAAAATATTCCTCAGCTTTATCGTACTCTTTTTTTCTGTAAAGTGTGTTTGCTAAATTGTATTGCGCCGCATAAGAGGTTGAATCTTTTGCCAAGGCGTGTTTATAATGTTTCTCAGCCTCGGCAAATTGCGAAGCGTCATAAGCCTTATTTCCTTTGCGAATATACGACAATTCTGCTTGCGCAAACGAGTTGAAAGTTGTAAAAATCAATACGATAACCGTAAAAATAGTTCTATATTTCATTTTATTTCAATCTAATTTTATAGATTCTGCATTTCATGCCAATTTCTATATTTTTGAAAAAATTCCAATACTTATGACTAAATACACATTAAACTGTGATTTTTCTACTCAAATATTTTTAAATTTCTGAGCCAACGATTTTTCCGTTCAAGTATAAAAAATTCTACACAAACCAACAACAACGCAAACCAGACAAGATAGATGTAATAGTCGTCATATTCAGCAACTTCCATTTTAACTTTTGATTTTGTCGTTTCAGAAAGTTGATCCGCAATTTTGGACAAACCGGACTCAATATTGTTTCCCGATGTGTAAATTCCGTGTCCTGCTTCGGCAATTTTCATCAACACATCTTCATTTAATTTTGTTAAAACATTGTTACCGGCTGCATCTTTCTTGTAGCCGCCGTTTTTTTGGTCGGGAATGGTTACGGCGTGTGGCAAACCCATGCCGATTGTTGAAACTGTAATACCTTGTTCGTAAGCCACTTGCGCGGCTTCGATAGCTTCTTCTTCGTGATTTTCGCCGTCCGAAATCAAAATCAAAACTTTGCCGGTTTCAGTTTCGGGATTGAATGAGTTAATCGCATGATTGATAGCAGCTTTCAAGTTCGTGCCTTGCACCGGAATTGCGTTTGTGTTTACAGCTTCGAGGTAAAGCTCCGCTCCGGAATAATCGCTTGTAAGCGGAATTTGCGTGTAAGCCTCGCCGCCAAACACCACGAGCCCGATTTTATCGTCTTTGGTTTTTTGCAACAAGCGCACAATGGCTTGTTTGGCGCGTTCGAGGCGATTGGGCTTAATATCTTCTGCCAACATACTGTTTGAAACGTCCAAAGCTATCACAATTTCTGCACTTTCCCGTTCGGATTCTTCCGTTTTTGAACCATATTGCGGGCGTGCGATTGCAAAAACCAAACTTGCCAAAACAAGAATTAAGATGCTAAATTTCAACCAATTGCGAAACAAGGATGCTTCCGGCATCAATTTTTCAATCAAATTTCTGTCGCCCAAGCGGTCTAATGCTTTTCCTTTCAAATATTGCACAAACACAAATATGCCGACAATTACCGGAATTGTAAGCAAAAGATACAGATAATCAGAGTTTTGAAACTGAAAAAGTTGTATATTATCGGGTGTTTTCATTGAAATTAGACTTTGAAACTTTACAAACTTTATGACTTTAAAACTTTACGGTAAACTTCGGAAAAGTGTCAATCTCAAAAGCAATTCTAAAAGCATAAAAATACCTGCAAATAGTGCGAAAATGAAGTATTCATCTTTTTTTAGATTAAATTCTCGAACATAAATTTTCGATTTTTCCATCTTATCAATCTCTTCATAAATAGATGTCAATTTGGCGTTATCCGTGGCTCTGAAATAGGTTCCGCCTGTTTTTTTTGCTATCTCTGTGAGCGAATTTTCGTCGATACGAACTTCCATGTTTTTGAAATAAACGCGTCCGAACGGATCTTGAACAGGGTAGGGCGCCATGCCGTTTTTTCCGACACCGATTGTGTACACGCGAATGCCATATTTTTTTGCCAAATCCGCAGCCGTGAGCGGGTCGATTTCGCCGGCATTATTTTCGCCGTCGGTAAGCAAAATGATAACTTTGCTGTTCGCTTTACTCGAAGTCAAGCGTTCAACGGCGTTCGCCAAACCCATACCGATTGCGGTTCCGTCTTCTATAAGTCCTTGATTTATACCTGAAAACAGATTTATTATTTGCTTTCTGTCCGAAGTCAGCGGACATTGCGTAAAACTTTCGCCCGAAAAAACCACGAGCCCGACTTGGTCGTTTTCGCGTCCGGCAATGAATTTCATTGCAATATCTTTGGACGCATCGAGGCGGTTTGGCGTAAAATCACGCGCCAACATACTGCTCGAAATATCTAAGGCGATTACAATGTCGATGCCTTCAATTTCCTTTTCAGGTGGTTGATTTTGAACGGATTGAGGTTTTGAAATTATGGCAACTAACGCAGCTATCGTCAAAAGTCGCAATAGAAACAAACTGTGTCTGAATTGCTTTTTCAGTGTCAATTTTTCTTGTTTGAAACTTTTAATACTTGATATTGAGAGCGTTGCTTGCGAATTTCGCTTCTTGAGCACATACCATAAAAGCATAAGCGGAAAAATTACCGCCAAAAGCCAAAAATACTCCGGATTTTCAAAATAGATATTCTTCATTTTTAGCTCAAAATAGGTTTCTCATCGTTAATCGGCTCAGATTCAGCAGTGTTCAAATCGGATTTTGGCGTTTCCGGTTTCGTAAGTTCGATAAATTCAAACGCGTGTTGTAAACTCAAATCGTTTTCATGCGCAAGCGGAACAAGTTTAGCAAACTTTACCAAATCGGCAAGCGGAAAAATGTTGTGCAACTTTTGTTTTGCCTCTACAGGCATTGGTGTGCGTTGCACGGATTGCAAAATTTGGTCAGCCGTATATTCCATCGCCGGAATCGAAAATCGTTCTTCCAAATATGTGCGCAAAATTTCCGTCAATTCAGAATGATAATCTTTGTAACGGTCTTGCTGCCAGAGTCTTTTCTCTTTTAAAACCGATAATTTTTCCAAAGCTGTAACATGTGGAGGTATTTTCGGAATTGGCTTAACTTCAACAGGTTTATTTCGTTTATGTCTGATATAGAAATAGATAGCAACAGCAATCAAAGCCAAAATCAATAACGAAATCAGAACGTAATTTCCGTATAAATCCCAAAATTCCTTGAACGTCCATGGCGTTTGAATTTGCGGTTTTATGTCCAAAAGCGGAATTGCCTGCGTTGTGTCAATGCGCGCCATGAGTAAAGAATCAGGCTGTAAGTAGCTCACTTTCAATATTAACGGATTTGTCAGCGTTGTGTCGTTATCAATAATAAATGCGAACGGTGCAATATTGAAAACACTGTCTTCAAAGCTCGTAATCACATACTTTTGTTGTAAATCGCCATTTTTTGCTGTATCAAGCGGATTGGCAGAAATTATTTCGATTCCGTCAATGAGTGTGCCGTCAAATTCAGGAAAAAGTATTTCATTTCCGACTTTCGGGCTGATACTGAACGTGATACCGATTTGGTCGCCGACTAACATTTGTGTTGTATCAAGAACAACTTTTTGGGCAAACAGATGTCCAAAGACTCCGATGAGCAGAACTACAAAAATTAATTTTAAATATTTGAATTTCAACATTTTACCAAATATTTATCTATGTTTAAAAAGTTGTAATAACGGTTTGATGTAATCTTGGTCTGTGCGCAGCCGAGCGGAATCGACACCAAGTTTTTTGAATGTATCCAACATAGAATCAAGTTGTTGCTTGTAATGTCGCGCATAATTTGTGCGAACGCGTTTGTTTGATGTATTAACCCAAATTTCTTCGGCAGTTTCGGCATCTTTCATTTTCACAAAACCGATGTTCGGAATCTGTTCTTCGCCGATGTCGTAAATTTGCAACGCAACTAAATCGTGTTTATAACTCGCTATCTGTAAGGCTTTTGTATAGTTTTCTGCAATAAAATCAGAAATCAAAAAAACGGTTGCGCGCTTTTTTATCACGTTTGTAAAATATTGCAGCACGCCCGCGATGTCGGTTTTCGTGCTTTGGGGCTGAAAATCAATTAATTCGCGTATAATTCTCAAAATATGCGTTTTCCCTTTTTGCGGCGGAATAAATTTTTCAATTTTGTCCGAAAAGAAAATTACGCCGATTTTATCGTTGTTCTGAATTGCCGAAAACGAAAGAACAGCAGCGAGTTCCGTAACCAAATCCTGCTTAAATTGCTTGCGCGTACCGAACATTTTCGAGCCGCTCATATCGACGAGTAACATTACGGTCAGTTCGCGCTCTTCTTCAAACACCTTTATATATGCCTTGTCTTGGCGCGCGGTTACGTTCCAATCTATGCTGCGAACATCGTCACCAAACTGATATTCACGCACTTCCGCAAACGCCATACCGCGTCCTTTGAACGCGCTGTGGTATTCGCCCGCAAACACGTGCTTGCTCAGCCCTCGAGTTTTTATCTCAATCGCTCTGACTTTTTTTATGAGTTCGGTTGCATCCATCTCTTCAGTGAACAGTAAACAGTAATCAGTTATCTATTAACAGTTTATTAATGAGAAAAATTATCTAATTCTCAAATTCCCTAATTTTCAAATTTTCAAATTACGTTTATGGAACTTCAACTTTATTAAGGATTTCGGAAATAATCTCATCTTGTTTAACATTCTCAGCCTCAGCTTCATAACTTAATCCGATGCGGTGGCGCAAAACATCGTGTGCTATGGCGCGAACGTCTTCCGGAAATACCGCGCCGCGTTGTTTGATGAATGCAAACGCCTTAGCCGCCAAAGCCAAATTGATGCTCGCACGCGGCGAACCGCCGAACGAAATCATATTTTTAAGTTTCGGCAAACCATACTCGTCCGGAAATCGCGTTGCAAAGACAATATCTACAATATACTTTTCAATTTTTGTATCAAGATAGATTTCTTTTACAATTTGCTTTGCACGACGAATATCTTCTTTGTCCAAAATTTTTTCGGCTTTTGGGAAACTTTTTGCAATATTTTGTCGGATAATGAGCTGTTCCTCATCGCGTTTCGGATAATTTACAATCACTTTCAACATAAAACGATCCACTTGCGCTTCGGGCAGCGGGTACGTGCCTTCTTGCTCAATCGGGTTTTGCGTTGCGAGAACCAAAAACGGGTCGTCGAGCTTGTAAGTTTCTGAGCCAATGGTTATTTGACGTTCTTGCATTGCCTCCAAAAGCGCACTTTGAACTTTGGCGGGCGAACGGTTTATTTCGTCGGCAAGAATGAAATTTGCGAAAATCGGACCTTTCTTTGCCACAAATTCTTCGCGTTTTTGGCTGTAAATCATCGTTCCGACAAGGTCGGCGGGCAGCAAATCGGGCGTAAATTGTATGCGACTGAAATCTGCATTAATAATTGTGGACAGCGTATTGATAGCCAAAGTTTTAGCCAAACCCGGAACACCTTCCAAAAGCACGTGCCCGTCGGAAAGTAATCCGATTAAGAGGCTTTCCGTCAAATGTCTCTGACCGACAATGACTTTGTTCATTTCCGCCTGAATGTTGCGAACAAAACTGCTTTCGCGTTCAATTTTTTCGTTCAACTCACGAATATTGATAGTTTGCGTGTTATCCATATTTTCTATGTAACCGATTTTGATATTTACGGGCACAAAAGTATGCTATTGCAAACGCTGTTCAAAATATTTTTAAACTTTGTAAAATATTTTAACGTTTATTAAACGAGTTTGATATTTTTTGAAGTTTAAGAAATATGTGTACCTTTGTATTGAAAAAGTTTTGGCAAAATGGACTACTCAAAAAAAAATATACTCAATATAATTTCTGAAAACAGCATAAAAATTCAGAATTTTGGTATAAAGCGCCTTGCCTTATTTGGTTCGTATGCACGCAACGAGCAGTCGCAAAGCAGCGATTTGGATTTTATTGCAGATTTTTATAAAGGAAAAAAAACATATAGAAATTTTATCAGATTGTGTTATTTTTTAGAAGAACTGTTCGGAAAACGTGTTGATTTACTTACTTTTGACAGTTTGCCTCAGGATAGAAATTTTACAGAAAATGTAAAAAATGATCTAATTCTTTTGATTGACAATAAATAAAATGAAACGTTATCTTTTCGACTTTTTACATGACATTCTGCGTGAAATCAATTTTCTGTCCGAACAAACGACACAAATAAACTACGTAATTTTTGTTAAAAATGACGTTTTGACTCGTGCTGCCGAACGAAGTTTGGAAATAATTGGTGAAGCTGTAAAAAATATTCCTGCGGAAGTTCGAGATGCATTTCCGATTATTGAATGGAAGGATTTTGCAGGATTACGAGATAAGTTAATCCACCATATTTATTTCGGTATAGACCATGAAATTGTTTGGTCTGTTATAGAATCTGAATTACCGCTCTTGAAAAAAAAACATAGAAATACTTTTGCAACAGCTATTTGATACAAAATAATTATTTAATAATGACATACATAAAAGATTTCGACAAAGCAAAAATTCAAACATTACTATCAGAAAATCAGAAAATTACAATTCTCGGACACCATAATCCGGACGGCGATGCGGTGAGCGGATGTACTGCGCTTTTTGAGGTTTTCCGTCAATTAAATAAAGATGTTCAACTCGTAATGCCCTCAAAAATTTCGGAGGCAATCAAAAATATTCCGAACGTTGAACATATCGTGTTTCACGAAAAAGACAAAGAAAAAGCCGAGAAAATCTTTGCCGAAACTCAGGTGTTGTTTTGCATTGATTTTAACGCCTACAAACGTGCCGGCGATGTGCTTTCGCCGGTGTTGCAAGCATGTAAAGCCTTCAAAATCATGATTGACCATCATCCGCAACCCGAAATGTGTGCCGATATTATTATTTCCGATACGTCGGTTAGTTCAGCGTCGGAGCTTGTGTATGAAGTGATTACCGAACTGGGATGGACAAATCATGTCAATCAAAAAGTTGCCGAATCGCTTTTTACAGGAATTATGACGGATACAAATAATTTCAGCGTAAATTGCTCACGCGCACGTACGTTTGAAATTGCGGCGCATCTTTTGGCAAAAGGTATTGACAGAGAGCGCATTTACGAACAAGTTTTCAATAATTATACCGAAGGACGATTGCGCTTTACAGGCTATTTTTTGGACAAAAAAATGATAATCGACCACGATTTGAAAATTTCTGTTGCCACATTCAGCAAACGTGAGCAAGACAACTACGGTTTCAAACACGGCGACCATGAAGGTTTGGTCAATATGCCGCTTTCGATTTCCGGTGTTGAAGTTTCGATACTTGCATTGGAACACGACGATTTTTTGAAACTCTCATTTCGTTCCAAAGGTGCTGTAGATGTGAACGTTTTTGCCCGAAAATTCTTTAACGGCGGAGGACATGTTCGCGCTGCAGGCGGAAAATTGTACAAAGTAAAGCCTCATCCGGCAACACAATTTTTGATAGAAAAATTTGCTGAATACATCAAATCTGAAATAATCTAATCAAAAAAAAATATCAAATCGTCAAAAAAACTTGACTTTCATACAATAAAATAAGAACTTGGACAGCAACAAAGTTCCACCTAATCTATTTAGTCATGGCATACAATTACAGTTGTCCAAGTTGTAAGGGACATATACTTGTAAATGAGTATATTACACTTTCAGTTACAAAGAAAAACGGCGAATGTGGTTTGGTTATGTTGTCGCCTGAACCCGGCAATTATCATATCATTACGCACGCGAATCTCGATTTCAAAAAAGGCGAAATTTTAGAAATCTTTTGCCCGATTTGTCATTACAATTTAATTTGCATTCCTGAAAAAAATCTGGCAAAAGTAATGCTCGAAGACGAAACCGGTGAATTGCTTACTATCTTATTTTCAGTGGTTTTTGGTGAGCACAAAACGTATAAACTCGACCCAAAAAGCAAGAAAGTTGTAAAATTCGGAGAACATTCACACCGCTTCGATTTCGAGAATATGATGTTTTGTTTCTAAATTATAAAATTGATGAAAATATCTGTAAGTTTCTATTTGCTAATATTTTACTCTACATTTCAAATCCATGCTCAAAGCATCGAAGGCGCGTGGAGCGGCATCATGAATCAGGAAGCCGGCGGCACGCGTGCCGATTATTTTTACAGTCTTACAATCCGGAAAGAAGGCAAAAACGTCTATTCAGGAACCAGTTACGTGCAATATTTAGACAAACCGGAGATTTTCGGCGTCATGGAATTAAAAGCGATTTATGCAGACGGAAATTTTGTGTTCAAAGAATCACATATCGTTCAGCAACAGGAAGATATGGGCATGTATTGGTGCATCAAACAAGGTATTTTGGCATATTCGGAACGCGGCGATTCGGCGTATTTGAGCGGAAAATGGGAATCGTGGAATCCGACCTCGTGCTCGCCCGGAACTGTGGTTTTACGAAAAGCGTTGCCAAAAAAACAGGCTGTTGTCAATCCGATTTCGGACGAACCCGAACCAAAAATCGAAGAAAAATCCGAGACTAAGCCTATTGTTTTGCCAAAAAAAGAAGAAACTGCAATAGTGTCCGAAATGAAAAAACGAACGCCGAAAGTTATTCAAACAGAGCCTATTACGGTATCAGAACGCGATTTTTATATCGAAATTTTCGATCACGGACACATTGACGGCGACACGATTTCGTTGTTTTTCAACGATAAACCGATTCTCGTCGATTTTGGTTTGGGTAAAGAACATCGTAGAATTGATTTAAAATATGACACCGCATTAGCTCAAAATAAATTGCTTCTACATGCTCACAATCTCGGAACAAGTCCGCCAAACAGCGCGGCAATCTTAATTTTTTCGGGCGATAAAGTTCAAAAGGTCAGCTTGTTATCAAATTTAAACGAATCCGGATTAATTCAAATTAAATATAAACCCTAATTTTGTGTGAAAAATCAGCTTGCTTTGCATCCTGATTTTTGAACTCAAAAAAAGTAAATTTTATGGATGACCAAAGTTCTCTCGACCGTTTCCGCACATGGATGCGCACCTC
>DYSM01000477.1 GCA_020718265.1 Draconibacterium orientale
CTATCCGTTTCGTCGTTTTCTTCTTTCGGGTTTTTTCTCCGAGTCTATGGCGACTGCCTCGTCAATAACAACAGAAATTCCGCCAAAAACAACATCTTTAAACGATTTTTGGATTTCTTGTTCAAATTTTTTATCGACTTCAAAAAAAGAAAATTTATTCATAATATCTATTTTACCAATTTTAATGTCCCGGTTTCGTGTTTGGTCGTTAATCAGTCCGATGAGCGATGTTGCACTGAGTTTATCGTTTTTGCCAATGTTGATAAACAGACGTTTGTAATTTTCATCACCGCGTCTTTCTTTTCGTTCTCCGCCTCTGTCGTTTCGTTCGCTTCTGCCTCCTCGGTCGCTGCGTTCGCTTCTTCCGCCTCTTTCACTTCGTTCGCGTCTGTCGTCGCGGTCGTTTCTTCCGTTGCGTTCTCTACGACTGCCTTTATCATGAGAATTTTCGGATACGTTGAGGTCTTCGGCGTTTTTATAATAGGTTAAAAATCGGTTAAATTCGGCAGATACAATCCGTTTGATGAGTTCTTCCCGACTTAATTCTTCTAATTTTTGATATATTTCGGGCAAAAATTGTTTAATTTGCGACTCATTGACCTGTATTTGTTGAATTTCATCGATAATGTTGTACAATTGTTTTTCGCAGATTTCTTTTCCGCCGGGTATTTGTTTTCGCTCGAATTTTTTACCCGTTTTTCGTTCAACGTCTTTTATTTTTCCTGTTTCACGCATATTGATAATCGAAAGACACACGCCGAGTTTCCCGGCACGTCCTGTTCGTCCGCTGCGGTGAATATACACTTCCATATCATCGGGCAGGTTGTAGTTGATGATGTGAGTCAGATTATCAACGTCTAAACCGCGGGCTGCCACATCGGTGGCAACTAATAATTGCAAATGACCCGAACGGAACAAATCCATGACCCGGTCGCGTTGTGCCTGCGACAAATCGCCGTGAAGTGCATCGGCATTGTAACCGTCTTCTATCAGTCGGTCGGCGATGTTTTTAGTTTCTTCTCGTGTTCGGCAAAAAACGATGCCGTAGATATTCGGGTTTACATCGGCAATACGTTTCAGAACGCTGTATCGGTCTTTGGCGTGGGCAATGTAATAGGCATGACTGACAGTTTGGACTGATTCGTTTTTATTGCCTACCGTAATTTCTTTGGGTGTGTTCATGTATGTATCAGCAATACGGCGGATTTCGCGAGGCATGGTTGCCGAAAACAGAAGTGTTTTTTTATCTTCGGGGGTATCGTGCAGAATAATGTCGAGGTCTTCTTTGAAACCCATATTGAGCATTTCATCGGCTTCGTCTAAGACAAGAAATCGGATTTTTCCCGGTTTCAATACTCTGCGTTCGATAAGGTCGATGGTTCTGCCGGGTGTTCCGACAACGATTTGCGAACCTCGTTTGAGCTGACGAATTTGTGTGTCGATGCTTGCTCCGCCGTAAACGGCTGTGATATTCATTCCGGGAATATATTTCGCGTAATTTTCAAGATCTTTGGCAATTTGAATGCACAATTCGCGGGTAGGCGAGAGGATAAGTGTTTGAGTGTGCAATTGAGCTACATCGGTCAATTGCAGGAGCGGCAAGCCGAAAGCTGCTGTTTTTCCTGTTCCTGTTTGTGCAAGGGCGATCATGTCGGAATCCGACTCCGCATTGAGCAAATGAGGAATTGTTAATGCTTGAACGGGTGTCGGTGTGTCGAATCCCATTTCTTCAATAGCCTTCAACAACGCGGTGTTGAGACCTGTTTCAATAAATGTCTGCATGTGTGTTTTTTAGATGTATGTCCGAATATCAACCGATGTTATTCCGGTTCTGAAAGCTCAAAAATATATTTCGGACAGCGGAAAGAAAGATTAATATTGCGGCTCAATAATAATTTTGCAAAGGAACAATAGTTTTTTCGATATATCAGCATTTTTAGA
>DYSM01000478.1 GCA_020718265.1 Draconibacterium orientale
GAATTTCTACAGAATTTCTTAAAACATTCAAGTAGAAATATCACTATAACATAAAGCGTTTCAATGTGTTATGAGTTTTCTTACAAGCACAACATCAAGGTCTGTGTGAAGAAGATTCAAACTAAGATTGAGTCCTGTCTAATTTTTTACTGCTCTCATCTAAATTTTTACGAAATTCAATAGACTGTTCTCGAATAAGATTCAAAACGCTTTCATACGTTAAAACTGTTTCCATATTTTTCAATTCATATTTTCCTGCAAATATACAACATTCCCGGCGAAAAAACAACACACCCTCAGGGTTTTGAAAACCCTGAGGGTGTAAGCGGCTGTTTTACAACTATTTGTTTGGTGTGCGTTGTAGATACAGCCGACGTGTTTTGCTCTGCTGTGCGAAAAGTTTAATATTCTACTTTCCATGTTTTGGGTTGAAAGTTATCATCGTTTACAATTTCTACGATGCTGCCTTTTTGTTTCAACACATATAAACCTTTTCTATATGCGTATTTGTCGGCTTCACTTTCGATTAGCATCCCTGCGACTGCACCGTATAAGGTAACTCCTTTTAAATCTATTCTGTCCGGCTGAACTTTTTGTATTTTTTCCATTCTTTTCAAATGCTCATTCACCTCTGAAATACCTAATGTACTTTTTACTTCAACTACAACAGCGATTGTTGAATTTATAAGTAGTAAATCTATTTGATAATGTTCTTCTTTACCCAAATAACCCTTTACATTTTGTAACGAAGTTCTTATTTCAATTCCTTGCTCTTGGAACATTTCAACTATTTTTGGTTGAACAAGTCCTTCCACAAATTTACCCCAAGTTCCGGTTACTTCGCCTAATTTTTTATCGAAATCTAAACGACTCTTTTCTAAATTATCATTAAATTTTTTACTGCTCTCATCTAAATTTTTACGAAATTCAATAGACTGTTCTCGAATAAGATTCAAAACGCTTTCATACGTTAAAACTGTTTCCATATTTTTCAATTCATATTTTCCTGCAAATATACAACATTCCCGGCGAAAAAACAACACACCCTCAGGGTTTTGAAAACCCTGAGGGTGTAAATTATTCATTGAATGCGATTTAGTTAAATTCAGCAACATCTTTACAGCAGTTGAGAATTACACAATTGCACCTAAACGTATGTTTTGAATTCGCATATACCCAAAAATTATGGCGCAGGTTGTTGCACTACCGTAACCACCACATCGGGTGCGCCGGGCGAGCTTACGGTAATGTAGCCTGTGCGGACAACGCCGGTGGTGTTTTCTGTAGCTCTATAGGTGCGAGTCTGACCAAAAGCCCCACCAGACCATTCATAATATATCCAATCTTCTGTTTCAGTGTAATCTAAACCAAACATATCGTTGGATTCTGCACTAAAAGTAAAATACGACTCTTCGTATCCTAAATTGAACTCCGTTTGTGAAACATTCAAATAGGTGTATAGTTGAATCGTTGCAGTTTCTTCGCAACCTTTTGCATCTCTCACAATTACGGTATAATCGCCTGCCGGAACATTAACGATATCTTCGGTGGTTGCGCCGTTGCTCCATGCATAAGTTAGCGGTCTTCTACCGCCGCTTACTAATATGTTAATGCTGCCGTCCGATGATCCTACGCCTGACGGAAAAATTAAGTCTGCACCATGATAGTGCAGAGGTGCAAACAGGATGTGCTTACTGACTGAATATCCTGTAGCATCGGTAACTTGCAGTAATATATCATTGGTTTCATCTTCTATAAACGTCAAAATATAGTCTTCTTCGTAACTCAGTCTTTGGTAGTCTCCGCCATCCCACTCGTATTGGTAAGGAGGCGTTCCGCCTGTTACAGTAACATCTATATTTCCATCGGCATTTAAGTTATTACAATCGTAATCTAACGTGTAAGAAATTTTCATTAGGTCAGCGGTGTTTCCGG
>DYSM01000479.1 GCA_020718265.1 Draconibacterium orientale
AATGAATTGTGAATTTCAATATACTTTTACGACCTTTTTAGACCGGACTCATTATTCATTTATAAATTTCTAATATCTTTTGTCTAAAATCTCATATCTAAGTTAAAACAAATTAAAAATCGTTCCCAGAAATATCAATACAATAAAAATAATTCCGTAAAGGACGTATTGCTGTGTTTTTCCGTTTTGTATGAATTGAAAATAATTCAGAAAATGATTCAATCGTTTGACTGCCGGATTGACGAATCGACTTTCGGCAAAATCCAAATAAACAGAATCATGCGTGCGTTTTGAGGGGTGTAGTTCGTCTGCCCGAATTTCGATGTATTTTTTTTCTTCTTTAAGCAAGAAATTCAGCAGTTTGCCCAATGTTTTCGAGAACGATTTTCCGGTGTATTGCATTCGCGTGTTTGCCGCCGTATAGCCGCAACCCCATGTTTCGGCAATCGACGAGGGTTTTTGTTTCACCAATTTGAAACGGATAAAAATCAGTACAGCCGAGACGATAATAAAAATCATTGAAAATCGCCCGACCGCAGTAATTGTTTCGATAACCGAATCGGCAACCGAAAAATCGACAAATTCCATAGTTGCAGTGCTCAACTTTAAAACAGATAATGCCTTATGGAAGAAAAATTGCGGAAAAATTCCGATAAAAACGATGACCGCGATAATCAAATATTGGGGCAATCGCATTACGAACGATACTTCCTGTGCGTGTTCGGTATGTTCGGAGCGCGGCGAACCTAAGAATATCACTCCGAAGGCTTTTGTAAAAGTTAAAACAGCAATTCCGCCAATGAGTGCAAGCCCTGCAATTCCCGAAATCATTAAAAAGACTGCGGTTGTATCGACCGATTTTATGCCTTCGAGAAAACCGGAGTACAGAATAAATTCCGACACAAAAGCGTTGAAAGGCGGCAATCCCACGGCTGTCAATATCGCAATAAGATAGAAAACGGCAGTATGCGGCATTTTATGAATCAATCCGCCGAGTTTTTCCATATCGCGTGTGTGTGTTTGCTGATAAACGGAGCCTGACGAATAAAAAAGCATCGACTTAAACAACGAATGGTTCAGAGAATGGAGCAATGCTCCGCCGTAACCGAATATTATCAAAACAGAGTTCTCGATTCCGCTCCCTATCAATCCCATACCGATTCCGATGCCCACGATGCCGATATTTTCGACCGTACTGTAAGCCGGCATTTTCTTTATGTCGAAACGCATTGCGGCGTTCAGTATTCCGTACAATCCGGTTGCTATCGACAGGCTTAAAATTATTTCGCCGAGCAGTAATTGGTCGTGGGCAAGATAAAAAACCATTCGTAAAATACCGTAGATTCCCAATTTCACAATTACGCCGGACATTACGCCCGATACATGCGACGGGGCGGCAGGGTGTGCTTCGGGCAACCATGTGTGAAGAGGGACGAAACCGGATTTAACGGCAAAGCCTATGAAAAACAGAATGAAAAGCCAAATTGACGGATTGTGCAGAAAATATTCCTGAACGGCTTTGAAATCGAATGAAGATGTTGAGAAATATATCCAAATAAATCCAACGGTTAAAAACGCAACACTGATGTGCATTTGAACCAGATAATTGATTCCGGCTTTCAGCGTATTTGTATTTTGATGCTCGAATATCACCAAAAGCATCGAAGAAATCGACATCACTTCCCATGCCGTAAGAAATATCAAACTGTTTTGAAGAACGCAAACCCAAAGCATTGAAGCATGAAACGTGATAAACAAAATCCAATGCAGGGATAAATTTGATTTTCGGTCGGCATACGATTTCATGTATCCGCTGCCGAACAGCACGCCGGTGATGCCTGTAAAATTGATTATCAGAATAAACCATGCCGAAAGCGAATCGATGCGAATGGCTATCGGACCCGTAATTGGCGAGCCTTGCAACAGAATTT
>DYSM01000078.1 GCA_020718265.1 Draconibacterium orientale
CAAGCATATAGATTGTTTAGCTAAAATAAAACAGGCTTTTTAGACCGGACTCAAAGATAATTACACATTTTTGGTTTATTTTTTGTGTGTTAAAATTATAATTCTAATTTAGCAATTATTCTTTACATTTGTAAAATCGTTGTAAATCTCATTGCGCATGAAAATTACTTACAAATTAATGTTACCTTTGGTTCTGTTTTTTGCGACCATGCAAGCGTTCGCGCAAACAGACAGTGTGCCGTCGGGCGAAAAAGTAAAAAAAGGATTCAGCTTTGGCGGTGTGCCTGTTGTGGCTTACAACACCGATGTGGGTTTCAAATACGGCGCGCTCGTAAATTTATATCATTACGGCGACGGTTCGCGTTATCCGAATTACGACCACTCGTTGTATTTGGAATGGTCGCGCACAACGAAGGGCAGCGGAATCAATCAACTGATTTATGAAACACAAACGCTGATTCCGAAAACACGCATGATTGTGGAAGCAAGTTATTTGACCGAAATCGCGCTCGATTTTTACGGATTTAACGGCTATCAAGCCTATTTTAATCCTGATTTTTCAACAACCGGAGCGGACGATTATATAAGTCGAATATATTACAAACATTCTCGAAATCTGTTACGCTTAAAAGCTGATTTTCAGGGAAATATAAAAACAGAAAAAACGCGGTGGCTCGCCGGTTTTGAGCATTACGGAACCGAGGTCAGCACGGTAGATATTGCAAAACTGAACGAAGACAAAGCTCCCGCTGACCAACTGCCGCCGGTGCCGACCTTGTATGATAAATATGTTGGTTGGGGCGTAATTCCTGTCGACCAAAAAGACGGCGGAAACGTCAATATTTTCAAAGTAGGCTTCGTGTACGATACGCGCCCGACCGAAGCAAACCCCGACAAAGGACTTTGGGACGAAGTAATTTTGATGAGCGCGCCGTCCTTTGCCGGAAACGACAATGCTTACAACCGTCTCGCCGTCATGCACCGACATTATATCACAATTCCCGGCGTGCCGAATCGTTTAACCTTTGCCTACCGCTTAGCATATCAGGCAACGCTTTCGGGCGAAATGCCGTTCTACATGCTGCCGTATGTGATTGATACCAAGCAAACACGCGACGGTTTGGGCGGCGGAAACAATTTGCGCGGCATTATGCGAAATCGCGTGGTCGGTAATGATTTTGCCTTCGGAAATGCCGAATTGCGCTGGATTCCGTTCAAAACAGTGGTTCTTGGTCAAAACTTTTATATAGGCTTAAATGCTTTTGCGGACGCAGGCATCATCACGAAACCTTATGATTTTGAAAAAGCCGGAATTCCTACCGAAGAATTGCATTATTTTGAACATCTTGATGAAAAACCGCACATCGGTTACGGTGCCGGCGTACGTTTTGCAATCAACAATAATTTCATCATTGCCGTTGATTATGGCATGGCGGCAGATAAACAAGACGGTTCGAGCGGATTGTATATCGCTCTTAATTATATTTTCTAAAACTATCAGAATATGAGGCAGTTGCCCGTAAAAAAAATCGGTTTAATCGTTATCACGATGCTTTTTGGATATGCAGGTTTTTCCCAAAAAGACGACAGCAAAGCCAAAGCGGAAATCATGTACGAGCTTCCGAAACATTTGGATTGGAATCTCGAAAACAACGATATTTCCATAGCGGTAGTCGGCGGCGACAAAGATGTGCTCAAGCAATTGAGTAAATTGTCCAAAAAGAAATATCCTTACGGCAAATCGTTTACTTCAACATTTTTTATGCAACCCGCTGACTTAATGCAGTTTGAAGACGGCGTCAATATCATTTACATCGGAAAAGAATTTAACGCGCAACTGCCTCAAATTCTGAAATATGCCCGCGTTACAGGCGCAGTTCTCGTGTCGGAAAACTGGGATGTCCGTAAAGATTTGATGATTAACTTCAAACAACAAGACGGAAAGCTGATATACGAGTACAACGCTCATAATCTTATTGCTAATGAGATAGTTATAGCAGAAAGTTTTAAAAAAGCCGGCGGCAAAGTTATTGATGACCGTTCGTTACTCGACGAATCGGAAACGAATTTGGAACGCGAACGCGAAAAAGTGCGTTCACAACGTGAAGAAATGAAAATTCAAGAACAAAAACTTGCATTTCAACTCAAACAAATAAAAAAACAAACCGAAACAATTGTGGCGCATAAAAAAGAGATAGAACATCAACAAAAATTAATGGACGAACAACGTCGCCAAATTGAGCTTCAAAAACAAGAACTTGTCGCACTGATTTTGAAAGCCGAAGCGCAAAACAAACAACTAATTGCAGCTACGAATATCCTGAAAGAAAAAGAGCGCGATGTTGAAATTCAGACTCAAAAACTGAACGAACAAAAAGCAAAATTCGACGAACAACAAAAAATTCTCGAAAAACAAAAATCGGAAATCGAAGAACGCCAGTCGAAAATTCAGGCTCAAAAACTTGAAATTACGGCACAAACCGGCATTATCAAAACACAAAAAAATGCGCTTACAATTTTCAGCGTTTTGTTGGCAATCATCTTAGTCTTAGTGTTTTTCGTGGTGCGCAGCAACCGCGTGCAACGCAAACAAAACAAACTGCTTGCCGAACAAAAATCGGAAATTGAATATCAGGCGAAGCAGATGGAAGAAATTAATAAAGAACTTGCCAAACTTTCCATCGTTGCCAGTGAAACGTCCAATGCTGTTGCAATTTTGGACCAAAAAGGACGATTTGAATGGCTAAATGCCGGCTATACACGAATGCACGGCTACACGTTGCAACTTCTTCGTAATGAGGTTGGTAACTCGTTGAGCGATGTCAATTCGCATCCGAAAATTGAAGAAATTTTGAGAAAAAGTATTGAGCAAAAAAGTGCCGTAACCTTTGAATCGGAATCACTCACGAGACAAGGCGGTAAAATTTGGGCTCAAACAACTGTCAGTCCGACACTTAACGCGTTTGGCGAAGTCGATAAGCTCGTACTGATTGACAGTGATATTACGGATATTAAAAAAGCGGAAGAAGAGATTGCCACAAAAAACGAACAAATCACCAAAAGCATTTTATACGCAGAACGCATACAACATGCGGTTTTGACGCCGAAAGAAATTGTTTCTGAGTATATCCCCGAGCATTTCGTCATGTTTCGCCCGCGCGATATTGTAAGCGGCGATTTTTATTGGGCTGCCGAAAAAGAAAATATCCTCATCGTAACCGCTGCGGATTGCACGGGACACGGAGTTCCGGGTGCGTTTATGAGCATGTTGGGCATCTCGTTTTTGAACCAAATTATTGCCGAATTGCCCATGGACAACCTGAGGGCGAATGTTATTTTGGATCAATTACGAGATAAAGTCAAAAAATCATTACGTCAAACCGGCAAAGAGGGCGAAGCAAAAGACGGTATGGACATGGCTTTGTGTATTATTGACAAGGCAAATATGAAAATGAATTTCGCCGGCGCGCAGAATTCTTTGGTTTTAATCCGAAATAAAGAAATAATTCAATATCAGGCAGATGACCAACCAATAGGAATCTCATATAGCGAACATCCGTTTACAATTCACGAATTGGACATGCTCGCGGGCGATACTTACTATATTTTTTCCGACGGTTATGCCGACCAATTCGGCGAAAAAACAAAGAAGAAATTTTTCTCAAAACGCCTTCGCGAAATGTTCCTGCAAATGAACGAAAAACCCATGACAGAACAGCTCGAACTTCTCGAAACCACCTTCGATGAATGGAAAGGTGCACGCAGTCAAATGGACGATGTGCTGGTGATGGGTTTGAGAATTTCTTGAGACAAAAATATCATCTAAAATTTTGTTCAAATTAAATAGCCAATTCGATTCGGCTTTGCTATTTTTGTTTACTTTTGCCGATATTTGAAAAAAAATGGCAAAAGGGAAGTTAATCGTATTTTCGGCACCGTCTGGCACGGGCAAAACCACAATCGTACGTAAACTCATGGAAGTGGAACGCCTGAAGTTAAAGTTCTCGGTATCTGCAACAAACCGTCCGATACGTGCCAATGAGCTTCACGGCAGAGATTATTTTTACTTTACGACAGAAGAGTTTAATGCAAAAGTTGCCGCCGACGAGTTTTTGGAATGGGAAGAGGTTTACCCCGGACGCTTTTACGGAACCTTGAAATCGGAAGTCGAAAACTGTATCAATCAAGAGTTTAACATGGCTTTTGATATTGATGTCGCCGGAGGATTTGACATTAAAAAACAATACGGCAAACAGGCATTGCTCATTTTTATAAAACCGCCGTCGGTTGAAGAACTTGCCAAACGCCTGAGAAACAGAGGCACGGACAGCGATACCGACATCGAAACACGCCTTGCCAAAGCCGAACGCGAACTCTCATTCGCCGACCGTTATGATGTTGTGGTTGTGAATGATGCTCTTGACGTTGCTGTGGCTGAAATTCAGACAATTATCGATAAATTTTTAACTCAGGAGTAAATTTAAGCATTACGGACTTCGCAGCTTTCGGGTTCGAGGGTATGGAATTTGCGTGCGCACACCACGTTGCCGCGTCCGAAATACGTCAATTCATCAAAAATAAACCGCGTAATGAAGATGCCTCTCCCGCTGAGTTGTTCCAAGTTTTCGTCGGAAGTCGGGTCAGGCAAATGATGCCAATCAAAACCTTTGCCATTGTCGCTTATAGTCCAAGTGCTTGATTTTGAGTCGAATTTGTATTCAACTGTTATTTTCAAATCTTTGTATTTAGTATCACATTCTCGAGTTTTGTAAATATCATCCAATTTATGTTCGTCAAGTGCTTTCTGCTTTTGGAAATATGATATTTCCAAACAACCATGTTCTATCGCATTGGTAATCAGTTCAACAAGACCAAGTTCGATGCTAAATTTAACATCTTTGGGCATAAAACAGCCGGCTTCCTGCAACAGTCGGTCGATAATGCGCGGAATGTTTTCGATGCGTGCATCAAACTCAATTTTGTAATAATGTTCCAACAAATTTCCGCAAGCTACGTATTTGTCGGGCTTTTCAAAAAGGATTCGTTTGTATTTCAAGAGAATGGGTATCAAATCGTTACCTATAACGGGTTTCTTTAAATAATTGCTTGCTCCGAGTTGCAAGGCTTGTATGGCATAGCGTTCGGAGCCAAAGGCTGTGGTGATAATCACAACGGTTTCGGGCTTCTTTTTTTTCAAAATTTCGAGCAATTCAAGCCCGTTCATCATCGGCATCTGTATGTCCGTAATGACAATGTCGGGGTTAAATTCATCGAAAACATTCAGCCCTTCGATACCGTTTTCCGCCGATTTTACATCTATGTTATTGATTTCCAGCAAACTTTCCAGATACAACCGAGAGCTTGGGTCATCTTCCACTAATAATACTTTCACGTGTTATGAGCATTTTTATTGTTCTATATACGGCTTATACGAAAGCCGTAAAAAATTGTTGCAATTTAATCTAAAAAAAACAATTTGAAAAAGATTTTACGTTATTTGTTTTCATTTAACAGATAGATTTCGTTTATCTAAATTTTAAAAATTCTAAAATTATGCGTAACTTTACGGCGACAAACAATTTGAAAAATTGTACTGTTTAAAAAAGATTAAATCAGATTGCAGTTTATACCATGCCCGAAAAATCTACTTTTTCGAAATCCGTAGAAGCTTTGCCGAGTTTTATCCTCATGCGCTTCGATGCTCTGCTGTCGCTGTACATCGCAGCAAATGTATTCTTTCTATACCTTCGCCCCGATGCTTCGGCTCTGCACATTTTGTTTCTGCTTGTGATTGTTGCAATTGCACTCCAATTGATTTCAACCTATAAAAAAGACTGTCCGGTTTCGGTCTGTTCCGGTTTAGTTTTAATTAAAAACAGCCTGTATCTGTCTCTTTCATTGACATTTATGCGCAATGCCAACCTTGATTCTTTAATATTTGTAATCGGTCTCATAACGTTTCACACGTTGGCTTTAAGCGCGCTGACACGTTTCTTTTACATCATAAATGGAGTTGTTTATATCACGTTAATTTTAATTTTTGCGTTCCTTTACCGCTTTTCAACGGAACTTTTAGCCTTCTCAATGGCATCTGTTTTTGTTTCCACTGTTTTTCAGTTTAGATACAGAAACCGTTCGGTGTTCAAAAATATCAATTCCGAGTTCAACCACTCCGAAATAAAGCCGGAGATACAGGCTTTGAAATTTCTGGAAGAAATTGATTTATTGGTCTTTGAAATAGACACACAGGCAAATGTGCGCTTTTGGAATGCAAAATGCGAACGATTAACAGGCTATTCCGCGCAAGAAATTTCCGACCGTCCGGACAAACTCAAATTACTGTTTACCGAAGAGCACGATTATATACGAGTAAAAAAAATTATTACAGCAGAAAAACCCGTCATGCGCAAGTTTGAGTCCCGTATTGTGAGCCGTTTCGGGAAAAAGCTCATCATTTCTTGGGTGATGTACGAACAAAGTCAGCCCGGACAGAATCGATTTATAGGGCGAGACATTACGGAAACCTACACGAATTGGAAAAACTTAGAAAAATCGCATCAGCAACTATCAGATATTCAAGGTTTTACAAAAATGGGACTTTGGGAATGGAATCCCAAAGACGGAAAATTGAATTTCTCGGACGAGATTTATCGCATGTTCGAGTGTCCTTTGCCCGCAGACAATACAGCAAAATTTGAAGTTCTTAAACGCACAATTTCAAGAGAAGATGTTGTAAGGATAATGAAAACTTTGCGTAAATGTCTTAAAAATCAGAGCGATATAACAATAGAATACGATGTGAACTTACCTTCGGGCGAAAAGCGAACCATGTATCTGCAAGGTGTGCTGATGTTAAGCACAGGCGGCGAAATAATTAAGTATCGAGGTACAAATCAAGATATTACAGAATTAAAACGTGCCGAGCAAAAGTCCAGAAATATTATACATGCCTCACCCGATGCCATAATCGTAACGGATTTGAAGCTCAATATCACCGACTTTAACCGTTCTGCTTTGAATTATTTTGAAATTCAAAAAGCCGAATCCGACAAAAATTTGTCAGACTTCTTTGCCGATGAGGGCGAGCGTATGCGATTTCTCGACCGGGTGCAAAATCTGTCGCGCAATGCAATGATACAGAGCGAACAATTCCGAATGCAAACGTCAAATAACGAAGAATTTCCAACCGAAATCTCAGCCGGGATAATCGGAAAGTACGAAGTGCCCGATTTATTTGTGTTTTTTATCAAAAATATCACAAAACGGAAAGCTTACGAGCGCGAACTTGAATCCGCAAAAATCAAAGCGGAACAGTCCGACCGTTTGAAGTCTGCATTTCTTGCAAATATTTCGCACGAAATACGAACACCGATGAACGCCATTGTAGGTTTCGCCAACTTACTGTCAGACCAAGACTTAACTCAAGAAAAAAGGCAAGAATATGCCGGATACATTTCACTAAACAGTACTTCATTAATGACCTTAATTTCTGATATTTTGGATATTTCAAAAATTGACTCCGGAGAAATTGAGATGCGAATACAAGCCGTAGAGATAGACAAACTAATTCAAAATGTGTTCGTTACAGCACTTGAAAATCAGAAACTGCTGGAGAAACATGAATTGACCATAATCTCAAAAATTTCAGATGAATTGGCTGCACAAAGTTATTTGACAGACAGGGTTCGTCTAAAACAAGTTATGGACAATTTAATGCATAACGCATTGAAATTCACCAATTCAGGTGTTATTACATTAAGCTGTTATTTATCGGAAAAAGGCATAACTTTTTCAGTAAAAGATACCGGCAAAGGTATCGAGCCTGCTGACACGGAGCGCATTTTTCAACGATTTGTAAAAATAGATACCAATGAAAATTTCAAACGCGGAACCGGTTTAGGTTTAGCAATTTCGGCGGAACTTGTTGCGTTGATGGGCGGAAAACTTGAAGTAAAATCGGAAATTGGACAGGGTTCCGAATTTTTGTTCACATTACCTGCCGAACGAGCTGTAATTCAAAAAGTTAAACCTCAATTAATTACTTACGAACCCGAAAACTGGGATTGTTACACAATTTTGATAGCAGAAGATGATGATATAAATTTTTTCTACCTAAAAACGGCTTTGACAAAGTCGAACATTCAAATAATTCGAGCCTCAAACGGACAAGAAGCGATTGATGAAATACGCAAAAATACCTATATCGCACTGATTCTCATGGATATAGGTATGCCCGTGAAGAACGGCTACGAAGCAACGGCTGAAATAAAAGCCTTCGCGCCGCACATTCCGGTTATTGCACAATCTGCCTACGCCATGGCGGACGAGCATAAGCGCATGACAGAAGCCGGATGCAATGCGTTTCTCACAAAACCGATTAATCGCGCCAAATTATTGAAGGAAATTGCACGTTTCTTACCCAACAATGAACTTATTTGATTTGATAGAAAATGCGTTTCAAAACCTGTGATTCGCTTTCCCAACATAGTTGTTTTTTTGCTTGTAAAATATTGTTTATCAATGTTTTTTTGTAATCATCTGAAAGCATTGCTTTAAGCATTATTGCCAGATTTTCGGGCGAAAAATCATTTGTAATTTCTCCGATTTTATGCGTTTCTACAATGCGTCGCATCTCAGGCAAATCGGACACCAGCACCGGAATTTCGGCGTGAATATAGTCGAACAACTTGTTTGGCAGTGCGAAATAATAATTTAAGCCGATATTTTGCTCAACCGAAACGCCCACAGATGCTTGCCGCGTGTAAGCCGAAAGTTGCTCGGACGGAATTCTTCCCAAAAACATAACTTTCTCATTCAAAGCTAATTCCGACACTCTTTGTTTCAAATCCGCGTCAATTGTGCCCGTGCCGATAATCACAAACACCGCATCCTCGATAAAACTCATAGCCTCAACCACATACTCGATGCCGCGTCCCATGTTTAGCGCGCCTTGATAGAGGATGATTTTTTTATCGGAAATTTTTGGAACGAAAATAATTTGTGCCGAATTTTTGCAAGTCGGAATATTGCGTACCACTGCCGGTCGGATACCATATTTTTTGAAGTAATAGTCTGATATTGAAGCACAAACGGTGTAAGTGTACTTTAATTTCGGAAACACATATTTTTCTAATTTTAGCCAAATGCGTTGTTTGTGCGGACGCGTAACCAATTCGGGTACTTCGGTGTAAAGTTCGTGGCTGTCGTACACAAGTGGTTTTCGGCGGAGTTTTGCTGCTGCGAAATTGGCGGCAAGTGTGTCCAAATCGTTTGCTAAAAAAATATCTGCTTTACAAAACATCAAAAAAAAGAACAGCTTCACATTAAATTCCGTGTAAAAAGCAACACCGGAATGAAACCGCATTCGGAAAAGTTTCAACTTAAAATTTGAGTTCGGAAGACTTCGTTCCGGTATTTTTCGACCGACAAGAATTATCTCAAACCCCCAACCGGCAAGGCTTTGCGCTATTTTTAGTACGCGTTTGTCCGTACCCAAATCGTTGGTATCGGAAATAATGACACGCTTTTTTTTTGTTTTTGAAATTTTTCCCACACAGCAAACATAAAAAAAAATACGCACTGCCGGATATTTTTCTACATTTGTAAAAAAAAGTCTCAGTGAAAAATAAACAGCTCATTTTCGGAACGCGCGCGGTCATTGAAGCCGTCAATTCCGATAAAAATGTCGATAAAGTTCTAATTAAGAAAGGCTTACCCAATTCGCTCATCTCCGAATTGTTGAACTTGTTGAAATCGCGTAACGTGCCGTTTCAATTCGTGCCGATTGAAAAAATAAACGGCATTTCAACCGGAAATCATCAGGGCGTGTTGGCATTTTTGTCCGAAATTAAATATCAAAATATCGAACATCTTGTGCCATTTTGGTTCGAGTCGGGCGTAAATCCGATTGTTTTGGTGCTCGACGGCATTACGGATGTGCGCAATTTCGGAGCAATTGCGCGTACGGCTGAATGCGCCGGCGTGTCGGCAATTGTGGTTCCGGACAAAGGTTCGGCGCAAATCAATGCGGATGCCGTCAAAACATCGGCAGGTGCGTTGCTCAAAATTCCGGTTTGCCGACACGATTCGCTCATCAATGTAGTCAAATTTCTGAAAAACAGTGGTTTCGCAACGTTTGCCGCCACCGAAAAAGCGGAAAAATCATACACTAAAGCCGATTTTTCCGCGCCGCTTGCCCTCGTTTTAGGCTCGGAAGATATAGGTATATCAAAAGAACTTTTGGCGGTAACGGATGTTTGGATAAAAATTCCTATCTTTGGAGAAATTCAGTCGCTCAACGTTTCCGTAGCTGCCGGCATAATGCTGTACGAAGCTGTGAAACAGCGCACTACATAACAGGATATTCACATCAAATTAAAAAAATATGAAAAATTTGTTCTTAAAATCAATCGTTTTAGCCATGATTCTGACAGGTTTTATGGCATCCTGTAAAAATTCAAAACCTGTGATTACAGCAGAAAAAGTCGATAAATCGAAGTTAAACAAAGACATCACCGTAAAAGTCGGCGAAACATTTACGATTGAACTTGCGAGTAATGTAACAACAGGTTACGCTTGGCAACTTGCAAGCAAAATTAAGCCTAATGTAGTGGAACTCGTTAGCAGTAAATACGTTGCCAATGAAAATCCGGAAATGATGGTAGGTACCGCCGGCGTTGAGAAATGGACATTCAAAGCTACCGATGCAGGCGAAGTTTATTTGTATTTCAAATATATGCGCGGCGAAGAACTTGGCAAAGACACTTATTACAAAATAATCGTAAAAGAATAATGAGTTCAGTATAAAAAGTCATAAAGTTGAAAGTTTGTAAAGTTAAATTA
>DYSM01000079.1 GCA_020718265.1 Draconibacterium orientale
CCGTAACTTAGAAAGCGAAAATCGTTTTCTAAAGCGAAATCGTAAACTTTTTTCCACTCCGAACCACCCGTAAACGCCGAAACCAAAAGCAGTAACGTGCTGCGCGGTTGATGAAAATTTGTGATTAATCGGTTCACAATTTTGAACCTGTATCCCGGAACTATCATTATTTTTGTTTTTGCGGAAATTTCAGACAAATTATTGTCAGTCAAATAGTTAAGTATGTTTTGTAAAGCGTTTTCAGTTGAAATTGTATCTTCCGTTTCATAAGGTTCCCATTGTTCGACCAAGAACGGATTTTGTGAATTTCCGATTTTTTTTCCGATGTAGTATAAACTTTCCAACGTGCGGACGGAGGTTGTGCCTACTGCCGTTATTTTTCCTTGACTTTCAATAAGTTGCAATAAAGTTTCTTTTGATACAAAAAAATGTTCCTCGTGCATATCGTGCTCGCCGATGGATTCTGACTTCACGGGTTTGAACGTGCCTGCGCCCACATGTAAGCTCACATAAGTTTGATTTACACCTTTTTGAACGAGGTTTTCAAGAATTTCTGTTGTAAAATGCAAACCTGCAGTAGGTGCTGCAACCGACCCTTTTTTATTTGCGTAAATAGTTTGATAGCGCTCATAATCAACGTCTTCCGTATCACGATTCAAATACGGCGGAACCGGAATTTTACCCAAAACGTCCAAAATTTCGGCAAACGAAAAATTTGTGTTATTCCATTGAAAATCAATAATATCGTAAGTTTCTTCTCTTCGGATTCGGTTAGCAGAAACCGTAACTTCATGAGTGTGAATTGTTAAAAATTTAGATAAAATTTCTGATTTCCAACGTTTTGAGTTTCCGACTAAACAACGCCATGTGCAACCTCGTTGAGATTTCAAATTCTCGGAATATTCAGCAGGAAATTCGGGTTCGAGACAAAAAATTTCAATTTTCGCACCTGTTGCTTTTTCGAAAAACAAACGCGCAGGAATTACTCGTGAGTTATTGAAAACCAATAAGTTACCGTCTTCAAAATAATCGGTAATCGAATTAAATTTTTGCTCGGAAACGATGCCTTTTTGCCAAACAAGCAATTTAGAGCCGTCGCGTTCCGATGCAGGATATTGCGGAATGCGCTCCGCAGGTAACTCATAATCAAAGGCTTCTATCGAAATATTTTTTATCATCTCGTGTTAAAAATGTTTACAAAGATAGGTAAAATTTCTAAAATTTGTGTCCGAGTTTATTTGTAAAACAAGATTTACACTATATTTGCCGGAAGTAAAGATTTTTTATGGAAAACCAAGAAAAGACGATTTCACTGTGGCTCAAAAAGTTAACGGATTTTAAATATTATCTCAAACTTGAAAAATCGTTGAGTGAAAATACCGTAAAAGCGTATTTGTCAGATTTGAGCTATTTAGCTGATTTTCATCATACTAAATCGCCGTTAGAACTGATATTGTCTGATTTGGAAGCGTTTATATCACAAAGCCATTTTGAAGGTTTGTCCGATAAAACGGAAGGCATCAGTGCGCGGTCGCAAGCGCGCTTAGTGTCCTCTGTGAAAGCATTTTACAAGTTTTTGTCAATCGAAAATTCAATTTCCTATAATCCGTCAGAATTATTGGAATCGCCGCGAATTGGGCGCAAACTGCCTGATGTGCTGAGCGTTGCAGAAATTGATGCGTTGGAAAACGCTATCGACCTGAGCAAACCCGAAGGACATCGCAACAAAGCAATTATTGAAACGCTGTATTCCTGCGGGTTACGCGTGTCGGAACTGTTAAATTTGCATCTTGCCGATTTGTTTTTTGAAGAGGGCTACATTCGAGTTACGGGCAAGGGCAACAAACAACGCCTCGTTCCGGTGGGCGAATATGCGGTTGAAGCAATAAATTTATACGTAAATTCATATCGCAATCATTTGAATATCAATCCTAAACATAGTCATATTTTGTTTTTAAATCGGCGCGGAAGTCAGCTCACAAGAGTTATGATTTTTACCATAATCAAAGAACTTGCTTTGCTTGCCGGAATTCAAAAAAACATTTCGCCGCATACGCTAAGGCATTCTTTTGCAACGCATTTGATTGAGGGTGGGGCAGATTTACGCGTTGTGCAGGACATGCTCGGGCACGAATCCATTTTGACAACCGAAATTTACACCCACCTCGACCGCGATTTTCTGCGCCAAACTGTGCTCGACCATCATCCGCGCAGCAAAATGTAACTTTTCATTTGAAAATTTTCTTATTTTTGTAGAAATTTTCGTTATCTATATGAATTTGCATATAACTCCTTTTGCTCCGTCAAAACTTTCGTCAAAATATTCGCTTCAAATTTTCACTTATCAACTGTCTGAAAATCAATATAATATTGCTGTTTCTCAAATTTCTGCGGGTTTTCCTGCGTATGCCGAAAACTTCAAAACCGACCCTATTTCAATCGATAAAGTTTTGGTTTCGCATCCGGAAAGCACCTTTATAATACAAGTTTCGGGCGAAAGTATGACCGATGCCGGCATTTTTCCAAATTCGTATATCGTAGTGGATACCTCGCTGAAACCCAAAGACAAAAGCATTGTGGTGGCGCGTTACGGAGACGATTTTTTAGTTAAACGGCTTCATTACCATGATGATTTTGCGGTTTTAAAAGCCGAAAATTCGTTGCGAAATTTTCCCGATATTCGCTTAGATTCCGAAACTGATTTTGAAATTTGGGGCGTAGTTGTGGGTGAATTTAAGCGATTTTAGTAAACTAAGATGCAAAAGACTTGGCACATCATTGCGGACGCAAACTCTTTTTATGCGTCTGTTGAAAAAGTTTTTCGCCCAGAATTGCGCGATAAACCTGTCGTGGTTTTGTCAAATAACGACGGCATAATTGTTGCGCTTTCGCCCGAAGCAAAAGCGATTGGACTTAAGCGCGGCGATGCGTACCATCTCATCAAAGATTTGGCACAAAAGCATGATACTCAATTCTTTTCATCAAATTTTATTTTGTATTACGATTTTTCAAGAAGAATCGAACAAATTATCAGAAGAAATTTTGAACACGTCGAAAAATATTCCATTGATGAGATGTTTATCACGTATTACAGTTCGTTGAATGTCAATGATTTGAGAAAAATTCTGTCAAAAGTTCGACAGGAAATTTTGGATGAAACAAAAATTAAAGTGTCGTTCGGAGCTGCTCCGACCAAAACGCTTGCCAAAGTGATGAATCAGTATTCTAAGAAAGATAATCGTTACAATGGAGTATCTATCTTACACGATATGAGCAAGTTAAAAACTGCACTCGAAAAATTTTTTGTCGGCGATGTTTGGGGAATCGGTCGTCAAAGCACGAAAAAATTGGAAACTTACAACATCCGCACAGCTTGGGAATTTTCGCAACGCAACGATGCGTGGATTCGCAAAAATTTTAACATCACAGGTTTGCGCACCGCAAAGGAATTGCGCGGTGTTCCGGTAGTTCAAATTGGCGATATTACGGAAAGCAAACAATCAATTCTGTGTTCGCGTTCGTTTCCTAAAGCTATTGAAAATGTGGATGATATACGTGCCGCACTTGCCGATTTTGTGGAAGAAGTCGGCGAAAAACTACGTAAACAACAAAGCGTTTGTCGGAACGTTTCTGTTTTTGTGGTAACGGCTGCACCGAAACATCGCATTCACGGCGATTCGTTTTGGACACAAGTGGAACTGCCTTATTTTGCGAACGATACAATAACTTTGACACGTTCTGCAATGATTGGTTTACAGCTTTTATTGAAACCCGGCGTGAAATATAAAAAAGCCGGCGTTACGGTAACAAACTTAATTCCGGAAACGAATTTACAATTTAATCTTTGGCAGGATACGTCTAAAATTCTAAAATTCAGAACTTTATATAAAAAAATTGACTTTGTAAACACTTCTGTCGGATACGTGCGGCTTGGCGTTCAGAACCCCGACAATGCCGTTCATGCGTTTCGACAAAATTTGAAATCGCCGAATTACACAACCGACATCCGTCAGGTTCCGAAAATTGATATGGATAAACCGTTGAAAGACAGCGACTAATTCAAGGGTAAATCCATTGTGATTACGCTAAATTGAGGTTTCGCACCACTTTGAGTATAAGGGTAGGCGAAGCGCGCACCAACTTCCAACGGCAGCCCTAAACCAAAGGCGAAAAATTGCACGGATATTTCTGCGCCGGCGGATGCTCTTAATTCTCCAAGGATAGCACGTCCGGCGATTCTACCGCTGATAAATTCGGAATCGTGAAAAAATGCGCCGCTTAATCGTTTGAAATACAGAAAACTTCCGCCTAAATCCGGATACCACAGCGGGAACCGATAATCCATGCTTAACTTGTAATAATCGCTGAAATTGCGATAGTCGTGCCCGCGAGCCTGTTCAAAAACGGACGGAAATTGATATTCTTTCGAAATAGTTGACCGGACATCCGAAAATGCGTGTTGAAATTCCGCTCCGGTTTTTATTACAAAAGAATGGTCAGCACCAAATCCGGGTAAATACAAGGCAGAATAAAGTGCATATTGATAACCTTTAACAGGTTGATTATTAAATACTTTGTTGTAAATAAATGTTACATACTGTCCGTATTTCGGAGACAAATCTCGAGTTGCCTGATAACGGTAATTGTGGAAACTGCCTGAAATTCCGCTTGTTGAAAACCACACATCGGAAGGGACATCTTCTACCGAGCGAATGAATTTATCATTGATGTTTGTAATTGAATATGAAGATTTTATATCGAAACCACGACTCCAAACCGAACGCGATATGTCAAACGGAACAGTAACTGAAACATTTCCGAACGTTTCAAACCACTGAACTGTATCTTCTTCATTTTCAAATGTATAAATATTTTGCCGCAGAGCTTTTCCGCCGGTAAGGTCGATTATCGGATAAAATTTTGATATTCTGGTTGTCAAATAGCCGAACGGCTTACGTGTGTTGAGGTCGTAGCCAAAGGTCGCAATTTCGGACAGTGTGTTCAAATAATTGTCGGAATAAATGACCAATCCGATGTCGTTATCGTGTTCCGAATTTAAGCTCCAACTGTGAATTTTAACAGCATCGCGTGCAGCTTTATAGCGTTTGCTTTCATGAACTGTTGTAGGTAAAGAATCGAAGACATTTTTGCCTTGTTCTTGCGCCGTAAAAATAGAATTTCGTTCTTTTAGATATGTAAATCCACTTGTAACAGACTTGTTTTCAGCGGATTTTAAATCAAATTCTGCCACATTGTAGCCGGAAACGGTGTAATTTTGCATCAAAAGTTTATCTTCTGAAATATCGGTACAAAATGCGCCGTATTGTGCTGATACAATACGAGTTACTTCTTCTGTGTCGATATTAATTTTGAAAATATTGTCAATACCGTCTTTTGTCGAATTATACACAATTGAATTTCTGTAAAACATCGGACGGCTAAGGTTTTCGTAATTCGGAGCAACAATTTCGGCCTCTGTTTCTGTTTCAATATCAAGCACATACAAACCGGTTCCGTGCAAACCTGTTGCTGTGTAAGTCATTTGTTTTCCGTCCTCTGACCATGAAGGCGTACGAATGAATCGGTTTTCCGGATTTGCAAAACGTTTTAACTCTTTTCCGGTTTCGGAATCAATTAGAACTAAACATGTCTGCATGTTCGGAAGATGTTCAACCACAGCGATTTGTGTAGCATCGGGAGACAATTCCGGCGCAAAATATTTTTGCTTTTTTGTCAATCTTTTTTGTGTATAGGTTTGTATATCAAAAATATACACATCCGACCACGATTGTAGTTGCCATCGCGTATCCGGAATTTCGGTTGTCCATACGATTTTGCTTTTTTCTGTAGAAATTTGTTCGGCATTGATGTCGAAAAGTTTAGTTTCTTTTCCGCTTTTGTCTAAAATATACAACGCTGAGATTTCGGATAAATCTGATTTTTTTACCAAAACATTTTCATTATCAAGATATTGCGGCTCGTAATAGCGTGTGTATAATTTTTTGGGTGAAGTGTTTATCGTTTTTAAAACAGTGTGTTCATTATCAGCACTTTGAGCGGTCCAAACGGAGTCGTAATACGACATGGCTTCGTTGTAATATTTGCGTTCGTTTAGTCCGATTGTTTTTTTCATGCCGCGCGAAAATGCGTAGGGCCAAATTGAAATGCGGCTTGCTTTTTCCAAGGTTTTATCCCAAACGTCGGCACCGTAACGTTCTCTACCATAAGAAACTAACAGCCAACCAAGATGATAATGATTCGGATAGAAATCTTTATAAGAATTAAACTTCGTTTTGTGATATTTATATCGAATACCGTTTAAATATTGCGTGCGCACCGGCATATCGAAACTCGGCATTCGTCCGCGACCGCCCGCGCCGAATGCGGTTTCCGTCATAATTGCATCGCCTTCGTAAAACCAATTCGGGAAGGAATACGAGCCTATTGCAATGCCTAAATCTCCAAACAAAACTGAAAGAAATTTTGTAAAATAAGCATTGCTTTTTGAATATTGTGCAATATGCCTATATTCGTGAGCTGCAAGGGTTTGAAACCAATCGTCCGACCCGATGTCCGCAGCGTTTTGGAACGGCGTAACATACCAACCGGAGCGACGCGGCATCAAACCTGCAAAACCGTTGGTTCTCGTTGTGCGATTGAATAAAATTATCGGTGTTTTATTTAGATTTGATTTTAGTGTTTTTGTCTGAAAATCATGCAAATACGTTACTAAATTTGCTGCACGCTGTGCTTCTTTTTCCAACTCTGCCGGATAAATCACGCGCGCATGTTCCGTATTTATTTCGCGCCAATCAATGCCGTTCGGGCTTTGACCTTGAGAAAATGCTGCGAAATTAGCGACAAACAATAGGATTGCAAGTGCTGTATTTTTCATTTTTTTGCGATTTTAAATTTGTATCAAATGTAAAAATCATTCCTGAAATTGCAAATATTTCTGATAAAATGCAGCATTGCGTTGCTATTTTTCAAGTTTATACACGCTCAAAAGACGCAAACCTTGCGTCACTACATTTTCACATTTGACTTTACAAACTTTACAAACACATTATCTGCCGTACAACATTATGTTTTAAGAGTTGTTATGTTTTTCAGTATAAAAAAAAGAACTTAATCTCTGTATCTTTGCCGAAAATTAATTCAGATGGAACATCAGGTTTTTACAGCAGGAAATAAAGGTACAACGGTGCGCTCCGATTGTTTTGTAACGCTTGAAACAAATCAAACTTCAAATCAAATTATTTTAGACAGCAAAGTCGAGGTCATGTACGGCGATGCCATTCGCAAACTTGCCGGCGATATTTTGAATTTTTACGGTATCAAACGCGTGAAATTGACAATTGAGGACAGTGGCGCACTCGATTTTACACTCGCGGCACGTATCGAAGCTGTAGTGAAAATGGCTTTCCCTTCGGAAAAAGATTTTTTATTGCCTATGAATGAGGCAAATATATATTCAACTCAAAAGGAACGTTTCAGATTTTCGCGCTTGTATTTGCCCGGAAATTCGCCTGCCATGATGCTCAACGCGGGTTTGCACAAGCCCAATGCTATAATTTTGGATTTGGAGGATTCCGTAGCGCACGACAAAAAATTTGAAACACGTTTTCACGTTCGGAATGCGTTGCGAGCAGTCGATTTTTACGGTGCCGAGCGCATGGTTCGCATCAATCAGCTTCCGATGGGACTTGCTGATTTGCGCAGCGTTGTGCCTCACAATGTAAATTTGGTTTTACTTCCAAAATGCGAAACATCCATGCAAATTCGCCTCGTGGAATTGGAAATTATGAATTTGAAAGAAAAACACAAATTTGAGTATCCCGTTTACATTATGCCGATTATTGAGTCTGCTCTTGGGGTTGAAAATGTGTTTGAAATTGCACGTTCGTCCAAATTCATTGTTGCCATAGCTATTGGTTTAGAAGATTTTACGGCTGACCTCGGTGTGCAACGCACGCAACAAGGCAGCGAATCGTTTTACGCACGTACGCGTATCATCAACGCATGTAAAGCCCTTGGCATTCAACCGATTGACTCTGTTTTTTCCGATGTTGCCGATGAAGACGGACTTCGCGCCGCAGTAAAAGCTGCAAAAGCTCTCGGATTTGAAGGTATGGGTTGCATTCATCCGCGACAAATTGCACCGATTCACGAAAGTTTTGCCCCTGAAAAGACAGAAATTGAAAAAGCACAAAAAATTGTTCAGGCTTTTGAAGAAGCGAAAACAAAAGGGCTTGGCGTGGTGTCGCTCGGCACAAAAATGATTGACGCGCCGGTGGTAAAACGTGCGGAAAAAACCTTGAAACTTGCGCTGCAGTTAGGTTTAATAGCCGACAATTGGAAAAATACTCAGGCGTAATGACTTTTGAATCATAACTTTGCCAAAGTTCAATTTTTTTTTATATGTTAAAAATAAGCAAGTTGCATTATGAAAAACTTTGGCTAAGCTATCTTAGTGTTTGTTAGAAAACGTGTAGGTATTTGAAGTTCTGTATGTTGTAGTCATTTTTTCAATCGAATGTGTTGTCATTTAATGGTCATTCAATGGTCAAAAAGTAGTCATGCAGTTGTTTTTTAATAGTTTCAATTGAATTTCGATTGAATTTCTAAAAACATTCGTAACGAAATTTCGCTATATCGTAAATAATTTCAACAAGTTATGAGTTTTCTTACTAACACTATATTAGAGAACCAAATCCTCAAATTTTCAAACCTAAAACTAAAATATCATCTGTTTGTTGGTTCGTTCCTGTCCAATCCATAAGGAGTTGGTCTAAAATTTTTGTTTTATCAACAGAATTAAGATTTCGCACGGATTTCAACAGATTTTTGAAATTATCTTTCTTAAATTTTACGACATGTTTTCCGCCGAGTTGCGAGGTGTAGCCGTCCGAAAATACAAATACTTTATCGTTTTTTTGAAGCTGAATTTTGTGATTATCAAAAGGTACTTCTTTGTGATAAATGCCGATTGGTTGGCGGTTTGCAGCGATTTCGATAAATTCGGGTGCTTCCGGATTTTCCGATTCGCGGAATATCCACAAAGGTTGATATGCGCCGGCATATTCAAGCTCTAACGTTTTGATATTCAACTTACAAAAGGCAATATCCAAACCGTCTTTATGCAAACTTTCTTTTCCGGTTTGACTTAAAGAAATTTTAATCAATCTTCGCAAATCACACAAATATTCAGCAGGAGACGCTTGACGATTTCTGTGCACAATTTCATTTAGAAGTGAAATGCTCAACATGCTTAGGAACGCTCCCGGAACGCCGTGCCCCGTGCAATCTGCGGCTGCGAATAAAATTGAGTCTTCTTTCTGATATATGAAGTAAAAATCGCCGCTGACAATGTCTCGCGGGCGAAAATAAACGAAATTCTCGAACGGAAGTTTTGAGATAACATCGTTCGGCAGCATTACGGCGCGTTGCAAACCTGCGGCGTAATTTATGCTTTCAACTATCTGCTTATTAGCAAGTTGTAATTCAATTTCTCGTGAACGCAATGAGCTATTCTGAATTTCAATTTCGGCAGATTTTTGAAAAATATCATCGTTGAGCGTAATAATCTCCTCGTTGTTTTGGCGTAGTTCTTCGTTTGCAACGCTGATACTGTCGTTGAGGGCTTTTATTTCTTCGTTGTGCTGTTTGAGTTCCATATTACGCTCGGCAAGTTGCAGCGATACGATTGTGCGCTCCTCAATTTCGGACTCAAGTGCTTTTTTTTGCTTGAAAAACGCGGCTATTAAATTTGATAATTTGCCAAATTCATTACTTGATTTTAGATATTTTGAAATCCCGCTGACTTCGTTTTTGTCCAAAGCACGAATGAGTTCATTAAACGGAACATTCAGCCATTTATTTACGATAAAACCTAAACTGAAAATTGAAAACACAATAAAAATAAGCAAAATGAGCATGACTTTGCGCTGGCTTTTTTCGTTTTTTTCGATATAACTGTCATTTTTTTCAAAAAAATACCATGCAACAACTTTTTCGTTGTAATCTTTTATCGGTTTTATACACGAAATTTTTCGCTTGTCTGATTTATCAATACCTACACTGTCATGCTTTAATGAAACCTTTGAATTTGTGAGAATTCCAAGTCGGTTTGTAAATGTTGAATCTATGATTTTGGCAAGAAAAAATGCACCGAAAGGTTTTTCTTTGCGTTCGGTATCCGCAATCGGATGGATTGTACCGCCGTTTACGACTAAAATTTCGTCAGCTTTTCGGATACAAAATGAAGTATATCGTTTGTCAGAATTAGGTGTCGTATCTAATTGTGCATACATTTCTGTTGGCGAAATAGGTTCGGAGATGGAGTCTAAAATGTTCTTATTTGCATAAAATTTGCGATTTCCGTTCAAATCGTACACCCATTCGTAATCCACATGCGCGTAATCCACGATGGAAAGCAGATATTCGTTGGCAAACGTTGTGTCCGGTACTTTTGTAAAATTGCACAATTCGTCCCAATACGTGTAGTCCGTAACAGTCGAAAACAACAATTCATTGTTTATCCCAATAGCATTTGTTGCCGACAAATTCAATTTCTCTAATTGGTCTTCTACATAAATGTCCGTACTTTGCGAGCTTAAGTAAAAATTCACAAGTAGGATTGCGAAAATTAATACAGAAAACGAAATTAGAACAATCAGCAGTTTGAATCGTACTTTCATAAAAAAAACAATATCGGCAAAAGTAACAAATTCCTTGCTAAATTTTTCATAATATTTGATAAGGTTTGGACAAATATAAAAAGCAATACATGAGTTCAGTATAAAAAGTCATAAAGTTGAAAGTTTGTAAAGTTAAATT
>DYSM01000480.1 GCA_020718265.1 Draconibacterium orientale
TGCCCAACGGTTTGCGTTACCCGCAAGTGGGCGGGCGTGGACAATGTTTGGGAGCGGAAAAAACTCAAAGCCAGAAAAATGCTTGAAAACCGCGCCGAGTCCCACTTGTCGGGTGCACGCTTTGTTGGCACGCTTTTGACCTTAAGGCTTGCCTGCTACCTTATTACAACCGCTTGATTTTACCGTTAACTTTCAAACGGATAACTTCCGTTGATTCTAAACCTTGATTATCAAAAACACGAACCGCAATTATATAAGCGTCGGGTTTCAATCTGCGAACTTGCACGCCTTCTTTATCTAGCAAAATTTCAGGCTTAAAACCGTTTGTTTCTTTGTAATCCCAATCCCAAGAATACATCTCTATTCCTGAATCGGATTCGCCAATGGCTGTAAATTCAATTTCTCGATGTCCTTTTTCGTCTACACCTAAATCTTTTACTGTCACTGAAATTTTAGGTTTCTTGGCAATTGGGACAATTTCTTCAACCTGCAATAACTTGATAGTGATACCTTGTTGAATTTTCAACCTTGCAACTTCTTCAATTGCGCCTTTCCCAAAAGTAAAGGCTATTAAAACGCCAATTGGCTGACCTGCTTTTTTGTTTCTCTCAAATAAATTGGCGTCGAAACGTTCACATGCTGACCGAAAATTATCAATTACATTTCGCCCAATGTTATCAGAGCGTTTTACTTGAATCGGCAAACCTTCACGAGTTCGCCCGTCAATTCCTAAATCACCCCGTTGCTTAGAGTTCGGCGTGCCGCCATGCTGTTCGACTATCCAAGTTTCAAAATCAAAAGCGTCTTTGTACCGCAATGTGTCGTAATCGTATTTGTGAAGTTTCACTGTAAATGGAGAAGAGAATAAATCCCTTTGATTGTAAAGTCGCATTTCAGTAACTTTTACAGCCTGCACAGATTGGTCAATTCCTATCCATTGCCGTTTTAATTTGTCTGCTACGGCAACAGTTGTTCCGCCGCCTACAAACGGGTCTAAAATTAAGTCACCTTCGTTTGTTACAGAATTAAGAATTTTCTCCATTAATTTTTCTGGCTTTTGAGTTGGATAACCAATTCTATCTCCTGATTTAGGGTCAACTGGCTTAATATCCCATACTGTATCAAGAGCCTGCCCAACTACTTCATAAACAATATCATCAGGTTTGGGGAGCCGTTTATTTTCTTTTACCCAACGCCGATAGAAACGAGTAAACCTGCTATCTTGCATTGGCATATTTGAGCCAAGAATTTTTGTTCCGTCTACAAGATAAGGATTCCATCGTTCAAAATCTATCGTACCTTCGTTATCGTCATCAAACAGTCTGTGAAAAGTCCACTTATTGCTTTTTGTGTAAAAGAAAATCGTGTCATGCTTTTTCGCAAAATACGTTTTGACGTTTCCGTGAAAACTTTTGTAATGCCAGATTATCTCATTGCGAAAATTCTTTTCACCAAAGATTTTGTCTAAAATATAAACTCGAATGTATGCGTCTGCGTGCCAATCGCAATGCAAGAAAATAGAACCCGTTGGCTTTAATAAGCGGTGCATTTCTTGAACCCGCTCTTTTAGCCAGCCAATGTAGTGTTCGATTCCACCTGACCATCTATCTTTGAAACTTCTAATTTCGCCTTCATCGCCCCAAATCACTTCATAATTTCGATTGGAGAAAAAAGGTGGGTCAAGATAAATTAGGTCTATGCTTTCACTCGGCAATTTCCGCATGATTTCTAAATTGTCACCAAGTATGAGTTCATTTTCCATGCGCTTTCGCGCTTTCCGTTAACAACGCCTCAGATTTTTGCTGTTATGCAAGGGGCGTGCCAACGGTTTGCGTTACCCGCGCTGGGGCGGGCGGCGGAACGCCGTCCGACTGGGAAAATGATAAGGCGTAGAAAAATGCTTGGAATCGCGCCAGAATCCCCAGC
>DYSM01000481.1 GCA_020718265.1 Draconibacterium orientale
TATGCGAACCGAAAACAACGAAATATCAAAAATCAAGCTCGAAGATTACGAAATTGTACACGACCCGACCAAGTACATGACTATTGAAGCGTATGCGAGCGACGGACAAAGAATCGCCACTTTATCAAAGTATGCAAACGGTATTCAAGAATTTAATGATGCAGTTGAAAAAGCCAAGCGATTGAATGCGTTTAGCTTGCGATTGACCGAAACAGGAACAGCAAAAACACCGCTCAATAAAGCGACCGCAATTTATCAAATTTCCATATTCGAAAAAAAGATTGAGCCAGTTTTAGAACCAAAACAAAACTTTCAAGGCTTTGGCGGTTTAGGAAGTTTAGGCGAATTAAACGAATATATCACGAGCAAAGTTGAGCTTGAAACCTTGCGAAAAGACCATCAATTGTTAGCAAGCCGAGTTGCCGACTTGACCACCAAAAACGATGAACTTAATTCGCAACTCGACGAAGCCGACAATACCATTTCAGAACTAGAGCAAGCTGTAAGTCATTATAAAAAATACGACCCGAAAGGTTTTACGATTGGAGGTATTGGCGTGGCTCAATTGCTTAGTACAGGAATGGAAATGGCGGCAAATTCGTTTATCAAAAAAAATGCAAGCGGACTAGCAGGTTTTTTAGGCACAGACCCCGAAACCATCAGAGGGCTTGTAGCAGGTCAAGAACAGACACAGACACAAGAAAATCAAAACATTCAAAACGTTCCGTTTGATACTGAACCACAGGACGAGCAAACAAAAGCACGGTACGAGGTTGCAGACCAAATCTATATGTGGCTAAAGCAATTAAGTACACAAGATTTATTTGATGTAGCAACACTTCTCGACTTTGTTAGGACAGGCAAAAAAACAGCAAAAGATTTATTACCGAAAAACTAAACAACAATGATTACCAAGAAAGCATCTATCGACTTTACAGCAAACGACATGCAAGAGATTCAAGAGCTTGCAAATTACGTTCAATCTACATTAAGGCTTGTCGAAACAAGACAAGTCGAGCCAAGCGAATTAATCAAATTATTCAAAGCGGCTACAAGCAAGCCGAATATTATCAAAACAGCTATAAAATTTATATAAATGGTTAATGCAATTATGACACAGGTAGCAGCAAACAAGGTAATTGAAACGTTTAATAATGGCAAAAACATAGCCGTTGAGCGATACAAGAAAACACCCCCAAAAGTACGAAATTACGTAATAGGTGGTTTTGCCGCTATTTTGTCATTTTTTATTGCACGACATTTTTATAAAAAATGGCGAAAAACCAAAGCACTTAAAGAGCTAGGCAATTCCGAAGTAACACAGCAAGCCACAGCCTTATATTCTGCATTCAATCCAAGCGGTTTTTCGTGGTTAAAAGCGTTCGACACAACCAACACGGCTGCAATAATGAATGTTGCGGCAGGTATAAAAGATTATGAGAGCGTGGCGAAAATTTACAAAAAAATATACAATAGCGAGCTGACCATAGATTTACAAAACGAGTTAAGCCAAACTGAATATCAGTCCTTTTTGGATATTCTCAATAAAGCCAAAAGCGGACAAATTACACAGCAAAAAATGAACGAGAATGAAACCCCAACAAGTTCTCTAATGCGTGTTCGTGTGATAGCGTCAGAGGTAAAAATGTACAAAGACCCATATTGGGCCGGTACTCCGTTTGCTCATTTTAAAACAGCACCGTATGAGGCTATTTTGTACGGTTATACGACTGGCAAAATTAAAAATATTGGGACGTTTCTAAAATACAATATGCTTGAAGTCAAGATGATTGTTGGCGTTACCAATAAAGTTTTTGACTACAAATTGGCTTATGTAGAAAATGAAAAAGTTGAATTAATCGACCAAAACGCACCTTATGAAAAATCAAAATTCTTCATCATTCAAAAAGCAGAATGGTAAT
>DYSM01000482.1 GCA_020718265.1 Draconibacterium orientale
AAATGACTACAACCTACATAATTTCAAATCCTTACACGTTTTCTTACAAACACTATGTAGGGGTTTGTATCCAAAGCTCTGCAAATGAAATTATTACATTATACGACAATTTCTAATGTTTTGTTCTGAAAAATGCCGGAAATTTTTTATTATTTTTGTCGCTGAATAGTTAAAAAGTTTCAGAATTTAGTTGCATTGCAAAAAAAACATTGAAGGGACTTAAAAAAACTTTTCAATACAAATTAAAAAAACATCCGAAAAAATTAAAAAATATCAGTATTTTTGAGCCGATAATCTTTTAAGTTTTTGATGCAAAATAATGAGAAATACCTACTTCCATCTGATTGAACAAAGCTACTATTTTCCGCAGGAAGGCTTTGATTTACGCGACGAATACCTTACATTTCAAGGCATTTCTCTAAAATATCTGATTGAAAAATACGGCACGCCGTTTCGTTTTATCTATTTGCCAAAGATTGGCGAGCAAATAAAAAAAGCACGTAATTTGTTCAACCGAGCCATAAAGCGTAATAATTATAAAGGAACGTATCATTATTGTTATTGTACAAAGTGTAACCACTTCTATCATGTTGTTAGTGAGGCACTTAAACACAATGTAAATCTCGAAACATCTTCAGCGTATGACATTGATATTATATTGAATTTGTACGAAGAAAAAAAATTCGACAAAGACATCATAATCATCCATAACGGCTATAAAACAGACGATTACCTGCGTCGAATTTTGGATTTATACGACATGGGGTTCACAAATTGCACTATTGTTTTCGACAGTGTAAACGAAATAAAACGTCTCGAACGCCTTGCGAACGGAAAAATCGTGAAAATCGGCTTGCGCATGGCAATTGATGAGCAGGCACAATCCGCCTATTACACTTCGCGTCTGGGCATTCGGCACAACGAAATGATGGATTTTTATTACCAATACATCAAAGGCAACGAGAATGTTGAACTTGTAATGTTGCATTTTTTCGTGGATTCCGGCATTGTGGACAGCCTTTATTATTGGGGCGAATTTCAGAAAGCACTCAACCTTTATATAGAACTAAAAAAACATTGCGACACCCTGGATTCTTTCAATCTCGGCGGCGGCTTCCCGATTCGCAACCACCTCGGTTTTGAATACAACTACGAGTACATGATTGACGAAATTGTGTCAAATATAAAAGACACGTGCTCGAAAGCCGGCATTCCCGACCCGCATATTTTTACCGAATTCGGACGATACACAGTGGGTGAATCCGGTGCAATTATTTTTGAAGTTTTGGAACAAAAACAACAAAATGATACGGAACTTTGGTACATCATCAACAACAGTTTGATGAATACCATTCCGGATGCGTGGTCGATACACGAAAAATTCATTCTGCTGCCCATAAATAAATGGATGAACGAGTACACGCGCGTGAATATCGGCGGCATAAGTTGTGATCACTCAGACTATTACAATTCAGAAGACCTCAACCAAGAAGTTTTGTTGCCCAAATACAGCAACGACGATTCGGAACCGCTTTACCTCGGATTTTTCCACACGGGCGCGTATCAGGATTCCATCAGCGGCTACGGCGGTATCAAACATTGCCTCATTCCGTCGCCCAAACACGTTATTATCGACCGCGACGAAAAAGGAAATTTCATCGATTACGTGTACCGAAACGAGCAATCCGCTGCCGAAATGTTCAAAATTTTGGGATACCACCAATAGTTGAAAGTTGAGTGTAAAGAGTTGAAAATTAAATGTCTTACGAGCTAAATATTCGAGAAGAAGAGTTAAAAAATTGCATCGCCGATGATTATTTTGAAGGTTTCGATACCAATAAAATAATCGGCAATGTGGACTTTTGCGTAACTCCCCCTAACCCACTCAAAGAGGGGGAATATGAGGTGCAAAGTTTGCTTT
>DYSM01000080.1:0-1617 GCA_020718265.1 Draconibacterium orientale
GCTTTTTAGACCGGACTCATTGAAACTATTAAAAAACAAAGAATGACTACTTTTTGACCAGTGTATGACTACTAAATGACAAATCATTCGATTGAAAAAATGACTATAACCTACATAAATTCAAATATTTACACATTTTCTTACAAACACAGCATAAGCAAACAGTTGTAAAACATGCCGCACAACGGCAAAATTCATTAACTTTGTGCTAAAATATCAAAAAATATATTCCGATGAAATATACACCCTTCAACGCATATCATAAAGCGCACAACGCCAAGATGGTAGAGTTTGCCGGCTACGAAATGCCGCTCGAATATTTCGGTATCAATGACGAACATTTGAACGTTCGACAAAACGTTGGCTTGTTCGACGTATCACACATGGGCGAAATTTGGGTAAAAGGTCCGAACGCCTTTGAGTTTGTGCAACGCGTTACCACAAACGATGTTGCAAAACTCACGCCGGGCAAAATCCAATATTCCTGCTTCCCGAACGGACAGGGCGGCATTGTGGACGATTTGCTTGTGTATCATTATGAAAATGAGAAATATCTGCTCGTTGTAAACGCCTCTAATATTGAAAAAGATTGGAATTGGTTAGTCAAAAACAACACCAAAGGCGCAATGCTCGAAAATGCTTCGGACAACATTGCGCAACTTGCAGTGCAAGGTCCGCGTGCAACGGAAATGCTGCAATCGCTCACGGACATAAACCTGTCTGAGATAACTTATTACACGTTCAAAGTCGGAAAATTTGCCGATATCGACCAAGTTATAGTCTCGGCAACAGGCTACACAGGCGCAGGCGGATTTGAACTTTATGTGTACAACAAAGATGCTCAAACACTGATAGATGCCGTAGAAAAAGCCGGACTTGCCTACGACATGAAACCCGCAGGACTTGCTTCGCGCGACACTCTGCGCCTCGAAATGGGCTTCTGCCTCTACGGTAACGACATTGACGACACGACCTCGCCACTCGAAGCCGGTTTGGGTTGGATAACCAAATTCGATGCCGGCAACAACTTTATCGACCGCCCGCACATGGAAAAACTCAAAGCCGACGGACTCAAACAACAATTGCGTGGTTTCGAGATGATTGATAAAGGTATCCCGCGCCACGACTACGAAATATGCGATGCCGACGGCAACACGATTGGCAAAGTTACTTCGGGTACGATGTCGCCTTCGTTGAAAATTGGTATTGGTATGGGCTACGTAAACACAGCTTACGCCGGAATGGGCAACGAAATTTATATAAAAGTAAGAAACAAACTGTTGAAAGCTAAAATCGTGAAATTGCCGTTTTACAAAGCGTAAACAGTGTTTGTAAGAAAACGTGTTAATATCTGATTTCATGTAGATTATATCTTTTTTTATATTGAATGTTTTGTCATATAGTGGTCATTCAATAGTCAAAAAATAGTCATTCATTGTTTTTTTTAGTTTCAACAGAATTTCTTTAAACATTCAAGTCTAAATTTTACTATATTGTCTTGTATTTCAAAGTGTTATGAGTTTCCTTGCAAAGACTGAATAACAGACAATAAACAAACTGGAACGCCAAAGTTTTAGCGACTTTGGCGTTCCGGTTTTGTATCAATACTGTAGAAAT
>DYSM01000080.1:1717-10752 GCA_020718265.1 Draconibacterium orientale
ACGCCAAAGTTTTAGCGACTTTGGCGTTCCGGTTTTGTATCAATACTGTAGAAATACTGTAGAAATTCAACCCTATTTCAAATAATCTTCAAAATATCTCGTAACTTTTTGCATCAGGTGGGTGCGTTGCGCGCCCGATACGTTGTGCTCGCTTTCCGGATAGAGAAAATAATCGCAATCCGTGCCCGCTTCTATCACAGCGCGCTGAAAATCAATGCTGTTTTGCGGAACCACAACAGGGTCTTGATAGCCGTGAATCACAAGCAGACGACCTTTTAACGTTTCGGCATGTTTGAGCAAACTTGTTTTGTCGTAACCATCCGGGTTTTCCTGCGGCGTGTCCATGTAGCGTTCGCCGTACATGACTTCATAGTATTTCCAATCGATAACCGGACCGCCGGCAACACCAACTTTAAACGTTTCGGGATAATTCAACATCAACGAAATGGTCATAAATCCGCCGTAGCTCCAGCCGTGTACGCCGATGCGGTCTGAATCGACATAAGTCAATGATTTCAAATAAGTTACACCCGTCATCTGGTCGCGCATTTCGGTTTGTCCGCATTGGCGGTGTATGATATTTTCAAATTCTGCGCCGCGGTTTGCCGAGCCTCGGTTATCCAAACTAAATACTACATAACCAAGTTGTGCCATGTAAAATTCCCACAAACGCGCATCGGCAAGCCACGAATTCCGAATTAATTGCAAGTGCGGACCGCCGTAAACGTAAATCATTACCGGATATTTTTTGTTTTTGTCGAAATCGGGCGGCGTAATCATGCGGTAATGCAGGTCGGTTTTGCCGTCGTCGGCTTTAAGTGTTCCGAGCGTGAGTTTGCCAAGTTTGTAATCGGCAAGCGGATTTTCTGCAAAGCTAAGAGCTTCCAAAACCTTGCCCTTGCTGTCGCAAATAATTGATTTATTTGGAGTTTCTGTATTTGAATACGAATCTAAAAACGTTTTTTTATCTTTAGAAAACACAACATCATGCACGCCGCTTTCCGATGTCAGGCGCGACATATTGCCCGATTTCAAGTTTACGGCATAATAATTTTGTTCAAGCGGACTGTCTTTTGTTGCAGCAATATAAATCGTTTCAACTTTTTCATCAAAACCAAAAAAATCCAAAACAATCCATTCGCCTTTGGTTACTTGTCCGACAAGTGTTCCGTCGGTATTATATTTGTAAAGATGATTGTAACCGTCTCGCTCGCTGTAATATAGAAATTCCGTATTGCTGTTCGGTAAAAAAATCAGAGGTTTTTCCGGCTCCACGTATTTCGGATGCGTTTCTTCAAACAAAGTTTTGATAAATTTACCGGTAAGTGCTTCATATTGATTGAGTTTCAAATGATTTTGCTCACGATTCAACACACCGATAAACACAAATTTTTCGTCGGGCGACCACGTGATGCTTGTGAGATAACGTTCAACAGTAAAGTCTGTTACATCTGTAAACACTGTTTTTTTTGTGTTCAAATCGTAAATTCCGAGTTTCACTTCCTCGCTTTTCGCGCCGGTCATCGGGTATTTTATGTTTTTCAAAGATGCAATCGGCGTTGTGATGTCCACGAGCGGATAATCGGCAACCATAGTTTCATCTTTACGGTAAAACGCCAAGAAATTTCCGTTCGGCGACCAAAAAATGCCTTTGTCTATGCCAAATTCCTGACGATGCACATAGTCGCTGCCGTTTACAATGCCTTTGTCCGAATCATTGGTTACGGCGGTTTCAGTTCCGATGCTATCTTTCAGGAACAGATTGTTTTCCAGAGTATAAGCTATGATTTCCGTTTTCGGGTTAGCATGAACGTTTGCTGCATTTTCAGGAAATTTCGTTGCCGAGATAATTTTTTTTTCAGAAATATTGTATCTGTATCGAACATTATCTAAATTGAAAATCAGGATGTTATCCGATTTCCAACTGTAATCCCAAAACGGAAAATACGAGATGGCGGTCTCGCCGAATGTCGCCAAAGCTGTATTAATTTGGTCTAAGGAAGCAAGTTGCGTTTGCTTTCCGGAAGCAGATTCGATTTTAGTTATGAAACGATATTTTTCGACGAACGAAAAACCCGATTTTCCGTAACTTGCAACGCCGTCGAAATGCTCGGGATAAAATTTACGCCATTGTTGCTGAACGGCATCATCGAAGGTAAGCGTTTTGGTCTGTGCAACTATTTGTCCTACAATAAAATATAGGAACAACAAAGAAATTATACTTCGTTTCATAAACTTAAAGGTATGAAATTTAGAATTTATTGTGCAGTAGAAAATTGCATGTTTTTGAGCCGAGAACTAAGTTCGGTAATTGAAGTTTCGAGCACAGGATGTATGAAATCCGGAGCGATTTCGCAAAGCGGTGTCAGCACAAATTCGCGCATGTGCATGAGCTTATGCGGAATGCAAACAGCTTCATTTTCAATAATTTGATTACCGTAAAACAAAATATCAACATCAATCGGACGCGAAACATATTTAATGTTTCCGTTTTCATCGTAAGTTGTTTTTTCGGAACGACCGAGCTGTTTTTCAATACGTTGCGTAGCTTTTAACAATTGTTCGGGTTTCAAATCGGTTTCAACTTCTAAGGCGCAATTCAGGTAGTCGGAATCGGAATAGCCCCAGGCTTTTGTTTTGATAACTTTTGATTTTTGAACAATTGTTCCGGCTTCCGCCTCGATTAAACGGCACGCCTGCACAATGTTATGTCGGCGATTTCCGCTGTTTGAGCCTAAGGATAAATAGACTTTCATTTTTGGATTAATTTGGGATTATTGAGGTGTCGCGTGTTGTCGCGGTTTGTTTTCTTTTCAAGATTTTTGCGCAGAGCTTCGGTCAAATCTACGCCGGTTTGGTTGGCAAGGCAGATGAGCACGAACAGCACGTCCGCCATTTCGTCGGCTAAATTAAGCTCTTTTTCAGACTGTTTGGACGACTGTTCGCCGAATTGCCGTACGATAACTCGTGCCAACTCGCCGACTTCTTCGGTAAGAATTGCCATATTTGTGAGTTCTCCGAAATATTTTACGCCGTAAGTGGTAATCCACTCATCAACAATACGTTGAGCTTCGCTCAGTGTCATGTTTATTCTTTATTTTTGGTGTCAAAAATAATTGTTACAGGTCCGTCATTCAAGAGCTGAATTTTCATATCGGCTCCGAATTTTCCGGTTTTTATTGGTTTTTCAAAATCTGTTTCAACTTGTTTTATGAATTTTTCGTACATCGGCACGGCAAAATCCGGTTTTGACGCGCGCAAATACGATGGTCTGTTGCCTTTTTTAGTGCTTGCGTGAAGCGTAAATTGGCTCACCACAAGCAATTCTCCGCCCACATCTTTGACAGATAAATTCATTACACCGTCGGCATCGTTAAAAATGCGCAGATTGCAAATTTTCGCACTTAGCCAACGAATATCCTCTTCATTATCAATATCTTCAATTCCGACTAAAACTAAAATTCCGACTGCAATTTCGGCGAATGTTTTACCTTCAATGTCAAGTTTTGCATCTTGAACGCGCTGTAAAACTGCTCTCATGCGAAGGGCGCAACCATGTTCATTTTAACCAAATATTCGGCAATTTGCACCGCATTAGTTGCTGCACCTTTGCGCAAATTATCGGCTACAATCCAGATATTCAGTCCGTTATCGACAGAAAAATCACGTCGAATTCTGCCTACAAAAACATCGTCGTTACCTTCGGCATATTTTGGCATCGGATACGCGTTATTTTCGACATCGTCGAAGAGACGCACGCCGTCGGTTTCGCGGAAAATTGTTCTAATATCTTGAATATCAAATGGTTTTTCAAATTCAACATTAACAGATTCCGAATGCCCGCCCACTACGGGAACGCGCACGGCTGTTGCTGTGATGCGAATGTTTGAGTTCAGAATTTTATTGGTTTCGTTTACCAATTTTAGTTCTTCCTTTGTGTAACCGTCTTCCACGAAAACATCACAATGCGGCAACACATTTTTATCTATCGGATGCGGATAGGCGCGTTCGCTTTCGAGACCTTTCCGTTCGTTTTCGAGCTGATTTACAGCTTTTACGCCTGTTCCGGTTACGGATTGGTATGTTGAAACAACAAGTCGTTTAATGTGGTAGCGTTCGTGCAACGGCGCGAGTGCCATCACCATTTGTATCGTTGAACAGTTTGGATTTGCAATGATTTTGTCGGAATCTGTCAGTTCTCCGGCGTTTATTTCGGGCACGATCAACTTTTTGTCGGGAAACATGCGCCACGCCGAGGAATTATCTATCACATAAGTTCCGACTTCGGCGAATTTCGGTGCATAGTCCAACGATACCTTTGCACCGGCAGAGAATAATGCGATGTGCGGTTTGCGCAACAATGCGACATCGGGTGTAACCACGGGAATTTGTACGCCGCGAAATTCAACTGTTCGACCTGCGGATTTTTCCGAAGCGACAGGAATAAGTTCTCCGACAGGAAAATTTCGTTCTTCTAAAACTTTAAGCATCACAGTGCCGACCAGACCGGTGGCGCCAACAACGGCTACTTTCATGTAGTTTGGAATAGATAATAAAGCTGCAATATTATGAAAAATATCAATACAAAAATAAAAAACCGACACTTTGTACGAATATCGGTTTTATTTATGTTCAAGTTGATATTATTCGGCTCTAAGCCATGTTTGGCTGCGTCCTGCAATGCCCCAAGAATCAAGCGAACCGCGTACGATGAGTTTTTTCGGGTCTGTCGGGTCGAGGCTGATGGTGCAATAATAACTTTTGCCGTTTCCGGGGTCGAGGATGTTTCCGTCAACGAGTTCTTTGCCGTCGGCTTTCATTTTTGATACAACGAACATTCCGACAATTGGTTTGTCTTTATTTTTGCCGGTGCAAGCGGTGCATTTAGTATCGGCAGGTTTGTTGAGCAGTTTTTCAACACGTCCGTAATACATTCCGTCGGTGGCTTTGAAAATTTTCACGTAAGACTTTGCCTGTCCGGTTTCGTCGTCAATGGTTTTCCACATTCCGAGCAACTTATCCACTTGTGCATCAGCACTAAATCCTGCAAAAAGGAACAGTCCGAGCAGAACTGCTGAGATAAAAATTCTTTTATTCATAAACTCAAAAATTTAACAGATATAATACTGAAAAAAACTTACAATTATTGTTCCAAAACATAAAAATGATGTGATGATTTGTTGATGTGATGATTATTCTTTTAACGGACTAAATTTTTATTAAAATAACTATGTAATTTTTGCAAAATAAGCAAATTATCATATTTTAGAATCAATATATTAACACATTAACAAATCAGCACATTAGTAAATCGGCACATTAGCAATTTTTCTAAGGAACAATCGGATTTAGCTTTTCGTCGAACAAGCCGACTAATACGCAGTTTCCTTTGTCATTGGTTTTTATGCCGCCATATTTCGCATTTGCAAACACTTCGGCATTGCCTTCCTGAAAAAAATACGAATCGCAGCCAAAATCAATTTGTCCGGAAACGGTAACAAATTTCAACAGCACTTGGTTTGCCACAAGTGAATCGGGCGAAGTTGCAATGCGCTGAGCAATAACGAGATTGCTGTCATTCTTTGTCAGAATCACGTAGCCTCGTTTTTGGGTTTGCAAGGCTAATTCTGTTTGAATTTTATAGCCTAAGCTTATATAATCGCCTTGCATGATTGAGCGCGGATCTACGGGCGAGAGTTCCAGACAGACGATATCGCCGTGCTTGACAACTTGTTCTTTTTGAAAAACTAAAATATTAGCAATGAGCAAGATGAGTAGCAGATTTCCGAAAATTACTTTTTGTTTTGTGTTCATAAAACTTCAAATTAAATTTTATTTTTTTGATACAAAATTTGCAAACCAAAATACGCGCCGACCATTACGGCACCGGTTGCAAGCAAAATGTATGACTTTTGAATTAAGGTATAATCCAAAACGTAGTAAAACACAGTCATCACAAAAATAAACGACAGTATTGAAAGTGCGATTCCGGTTTTGTGTCCGAAATAGAAACTCGTGAGAATCAGGAAAATACTGCCGGTAATTTCAGGAAAATGCAATTCGGGTAACATCGCCGCAATCGTAGCCGCAAGCAAAGCAATTTGAAATACAAAATTTTTAAACTTGAAAAGTTGTGTAGTTCTATAAATCACAAACATCGAACCGAACATAAACAGCACAGCCGTAATGGTTTGCATCAACTCTTCGGTAGGTGTAAATTCAGGTTTTATAGTGCTGACGGATTTGAATATAAAATAAAAAATCATGCCTAAAATTAAGCTAATTTGCAAAGGGATAAATGATTCGATATAAACTTCCGATTTGCTGATAAGTTTAGATTCGTTGAAAAATATCATCAAATATGATGCTCCAAAAGCAAGAATTACGAGCGGAAATAGAATTTCGCTGTCATAAGTCATCGTAATAATGCTTCCGACAATGGTCAGAAAAGCAAAGAGCAACATCACAAAACTTCTTGAAAAATAAATAGTTATTGCTGAAATTAATATCAAAATCGCAGAAATTATATAGCGTGAGTTTTCTCCGGCAAATAAATCGTTCAGACCGGAAACGAACAAAAATCCGCCGGAAAGATACAAGCCTAAGGCGGCAGTTTCGAGCACTGTGATTTTGAAATATGAGTTCGCCCAAATTGCAAATCCGAAAAATACAGCTCCAAAAACGATGGAAACCATCTCATTTTCAAATAATTCAAATGCAAACAAGAGCGCGACAAACAAAATTGAAGTAATAAACCCGCCCAAACCGGAAAGGTTGCGTACAAGCCTGTCCGATTTTGCTTTTGCCGGGTCGAACATTTCTGCTTCGATTTTTGCTTCTTCGGCGGCAAAATTTTCGCCTTGCGTGGTCTGGATTTCGTCCAAAAACACACGCAATTCCTCTCTATTCATAACCTTTAGCTTTTAATGCGATGGATAATTTAACTAAACCCGTAAAACCGGCACCGACAAATAAGGAATTTGCCAGCAACATAAGCACATTATCTTCAATGACATTTCCGATTAAACACGTAAGTATCAAGATTGTAAACGTGCCGATGATTGCAATGTAGAATAAACGCTTTTTTTGCACAGCATACCAAATTCCCCCGCCGAATGTTAAAACTAATAACAAAAGCGTAACAGCGAATTCGAACTCCAAATCGCCGAAAATGCCGACAACGGTAGGAATTGATACCGTAAGCAATACAATGATTGTCAGAGTCTTATCGAACCAAACCGAAAGTGTTTCTATTTTTTTTCGGTAAGCCAAATAATGCAACCCGAACAAGGCGACAGCATTGATGGCAAACAACACGCTGAAAATGGTGTAAATATCCAATTCCAAATTCGTTTGTGCACATGCGAGCGCGAAAGTTGTGTTCAACAAAGCAATGTAGAACAGATAAAGCGGCTGAAAATCAGCAAGAATCACCCAAAGTGTAATGCAAATTGTCCAAATGAGGAACAAATCGTAAGCATTCGCGCCGGTTTGATAAACTTGCCCGAAAACTGCAAAAATCGTTCCCGTAAGCACGGACGCCACCGTAAGCAAAATTTTCTTGAAATAATCTTCAACTTCCGTCAAAAGCAATACTGCAACCGGAATAATCACGAGTGCCTCCACAATGCCGAGCTTGACAAATTTGTGAAGTTCGTCCCAATTGAACGCAAAAAAGAAAACCACACCGAGAATGAAAAACACCGAACCCAAGCCTATCGTAAAAATCTTAGCAAATTGCGTCCAAGTCGGAGCATCCGGATAGATTTTTTTTGCACGAAATGCAGTTTCAATGTGCTCCGCTTCCCATGTGCTGTACTTGTTGATGATATAAAAATCATCTCTGGTAATTTGAGCCATATTAAAAAAATTTCAGAGGTATCGGGGCGAAATTACAACTTTAATTTAATTTTTGTAAAGTTTTGTTTGTAAAGTTATTATAAAGTTTTCAACAGTTCTAATTTCAGTAAAAAGCAAAGCGTTTGAAAATACCTAATCTAATTCTTGAAATTAGTTATGAATCGTTCCATTTCCAAAATAGAATCCGCGACCTCAAAAGAGTCGTAAACAAGCGAAATACGTTCTTTATCAACAATATAGCGGTATACAACTTTGCAAAAAAACAAGCGCGCCCAATCGGAATCCATTTCGCCCGTCAAGTCGCGCACCTGCGCCGCCGAATAGCACGAAACATGCAGATATTCAATGGCTTGTGCGAGTTTATCGTTATCAGAATCCGTTTCCCGAATTACGAAAAGTTGCTCTGAAAATTCAGAAGCTGCCAACGCGGACGAACAGTCGTGCGGCGTAATGATAATAACGGAATCGGCTGAAAGACTGTCTGTTGCGACCAAATCTTTTGAGGTTTTGTAAAAAAGTTGCTTATCGGCAATCCAAACCAAAGCCGCGGTATCATTTTTTATTTGAACTAAATATTCCGAGCGAAAATCGGGTTTCAAAAAAAACGGAACATGAATGTCGAAAACAGCAGTGTCTGAAAAATTGATGAACAAAGTCGGATAATAATCGATAACGTCGCGAATGCACACAGAATCCGACGGCGTTTCATTTGCCAAAACAGCATTCAGATAAACCGAAAAAATCAGTGAATCTGTTGAAAATAAGCACAATTCAGAAGGTTGCGCTTTTGCAGAAAAGCCTAAAAAAACGAGCAGAAAACAGAAGAAAACGCGCTTTATCATTTGTCTCTTTTTAGATAAAACGTAATTTATACTCTAAACGGATAAAATCTTTACTTAATGAATTATATAATTTACTCATAGGGATTGTTACGAAATAACCTATTTATTATTTGATTCTTGATGGCATTAATTTCGTATTTTAATTATTTGAAATTAAAGAATTTAGTTTTTTTTAAAAGTATTTTAATTTTTCATCATATAACCAAGTTATTTCGTTACAGTCCCATAATAAGAAAATTAGCACATTAACATATTATCAAATTAACACATCTTCAGTATATTTAATAAAATTCCACGCCTAAAAGTGTAATATCATCGAAAATCTGAAGATTT